>JAKJEY010000076.1 GCA_022705165.1 Pseudomonadota bacterium | reverse complement strand
TGCAGCTCGCAAAATCCCTGCCAGGCGAGACGCTCAGACTCTGAATCCGGCCGCGGGATGGAATAATTCTATGGCCGCCAAAAGGCCTGCGTTTCTTCCTTGCCTTTCCGAATGTGTGGTCTATCATCCTCTGAAGCCGCACCGACAAGCGCCAGAAATCGACGAACGATAATCACCGGCGCACCTTACAAAGCGGGCGAAATCCAATAAATTGCTTCAGGAGAACGCCCATGCTTTGCCTCGAAGACTGTCTCGATTTTTGCGATCTCTCGGCTGACGAAGTCGAGGCTATCGCCGAACATGAACACATTCCCACCATCGTTGCCGCCGAAATGGGCTGCGAACTGCTCAAGACCGACGATGGAGTTGCCCGCCTCCACGTGATGATGCTCGACGACATCCAGATCGCGCTGCAGCATGGCCACGTCGCGCATGCCAACGAACTGGCGGACACCTACCGGCGCTTCCGCGGCGCCCACCCCCTGCACGGAATCCAAGCCTCCTCCCTCTGAGGACCTGCGCCGGCCCCAAGCCGGCCGGGCTCCCGTTGGCCGCCCCTTCGGCCTCGGGAGCCCTCTTTGTTTCTGGCGTCCCACTTCACGTCGTGCGAGAAAATAATTGATACCGCGGGTGGGGAACCCCCGGCGACACGCTGTGTTCTACCTCACGACCATGTGAAGTGAAGACAACGGAGGCCCGGCATGCTTTCTCTGGATCAATGCATCGACCTTTGCGGCTTGAGTGAAGATGAGATCGATCTGCTGGCACGACATCAGGGCGTGCCGGCCATCGTCGCCGCCGAGTTGGGGAGCGAGTTGCTGAAATCGGCGGAAGGCAGGGCACAACTGGCACGGGCGCTGCGGCGCTGTGCCGACTGCGCCATCGAGTGCGGCAATCTCGAAGATGCTGCGCGCTGCTACCGGGCCTACACGCTGTTCCGCGAACGTGTTGCCGGCGCCCCTTCAGGCGATTACTGAGCGCTGCCGGACTGGCGATCCAGCCACTTGAGAAGCGTCGCGTACAGGAGATCCGGATCAACCGGCTTGGTGATGAAGTCATCCATCCCCGCTTCAATGCAGCGCGCGCGATCTTCGGCGAAGGCATTCGCCGTCATCGCGATGATGACCGGACAGGCGCCCTCCGGCAGCTTCCGGATACGGCGTGTCGCCTCGACACCATCCATGTTCGGCATCTGCATGTCCATCAGCACGATGTCGTAGCGGTTCTTCCCGGCCGCCGCGACCGCTTCCGTACCATCGATCGCGACATCGACGGTAAGCCCCAGGTCGCTTAGCAGCTCCAGCGCCACTTCACGGTTGATGAGGTCGTCCTCGACGAGCAGCAGTCGGCACTCAGTGTGCTTGTGCATGAGCACCAGATCTGCGGACGGCTCGTCTGCGGCCATCGCCTTGTCGGGGAAGGACTCACCGATCCTGAGCCTGGCAGTAAACCAGAAGGTGCTGCCCTCCCCTGGCACGCTATCGACACCGGCACTGCCTCCCATGAGCTCCGCCAGGGAACGCGTGATAGCAAGTCCGAGACCGGTCCCGCCAAATTTCCGCGTCGTCGAACTGTCGGCCTGCTCGAACACGGCGAACAGGCGGGCGCAGGTTTCCGGCGGGATGCCGGGGCCGGTATCCTGCACTTCAAAGCGAAGCAGCATCGAGGCGTTATCGGCTTCAAGGCGAATCAGGCGCAGCGTGATCGAGCCACGTTCGGTGAATTTCACCGCATTGCCGGCGTAGTTGAGCAGGGCCTGCGTCAGACGCGTTGCATCTCCCCGCAGCGGCACACCGATCCGCTCGACTTCCGTGATGATGCGGAGGCCCTTGGCCTCGGCTCGCTCACCAAGCATGGAAGCGACGTTGCTGATGACCGCACCCGGCGTGAGCGGCTCGGATTCGAGCAGCATCTTGCCGGATTCGATCTTGGACAGATCGAGGATGTCGTTGATGATGCCCAGCAGATGTTTCGCGGCGGTGTCGATTTTCTCCAGGCGATCGACCTGATCCGCCGGCAGCTTGTCAGCCCGCTTCATCAGGTAGGCCATGCCGGTGATGGCATTGATCGGCGTACGGATTTCGTGGCTCATGTTGGCCAGGAAGGCACTCTTCGCAACGCTGCCGGCCTCTGCGGCATCCCGCGCGCGAACCAGATCGTCATTCGCGGTCAACAGCTCCTGCGTTCGTTCGCGCAGCCTTTCCTCGAGACGGTCGCGATGCAGTGACAACTCCGCGTTGTCACGCTCGATGGCTTCCGCCATCTGGTTGAACGATCGCGCAAGCGAGCCGACTTCATCGTTTCCCGCTACCGAGCAACGGGCCGAATAGTCGCCCCCCGAAATCGCTTGCGCGGCCTCGCCAAGCCTGTGCAGGCGGCGGGTCACGAGCACGCTGACCGCCGAACCAAGGAGGATGAGCAGCAGCAGATAGCCGCCCAGTCGCAGCGTGAAGCGCTGCGACCATTCGGCATAGGCGTGCGCGCGCAATGTTTCCGCCGGCAGCTTGATGCTCATCACGCCACGCAAGTCGCCTAGCTTGTAGCCATAGGCGGTGTCATACGTACTGGCGATCGAATCTGGCGCGGCCGATCGCTCGCCGTGACACTGCAGGCAATAGGGCTCGATCCAGATCGGCGCCGTGTAATGATAGAAACGCTGCCCGTTCTGGCCGACGATTTCGGTCAGCCGCTCCGTCTCCTTGGGATTGGCGCGGAACCAGTCCATTGCAGCCAACTCGTTGGCGTCGGCCTGGTTGCGCGGATTGCGCGGCCGGTCGGTGACGTTGTTGAAGAAGAGTCCGGTGTTGCTCCAGCTGGCGAAATCGGCCGAGATCCGGCTTAGCGCATGCGCCGGCAGGAAGCCGATCGTCTGTTCGGTGACCGGCAGGCCACTGGCAATGAACTGCTCGTGGTAGACACGGCGCACCGCCATCAGCAGGGCGCGCGTATCGTGAGCATCGCGTTCGAGTTCGTTGCGGATCGTGCCCTCGATGGCAGCACGGCCGAGATAGAAATCACTGGCCGTGATCAGCAGGATCACGGCCAGTGACGACAACCAGATTTTCGTCTGCAACCGCATGCGTACCCGCCCCTTTTGACGAGAACTGCATTGACTGCGCCGACCGCTCATTCCGCCCGGGCTCCCTTTCCCGTCGGTGGCGATTTTGCTGGCGCGATGAAGCGTTCATTTATACCGCTTTTCGCTCTCGCCAGCGACCGCTTCAGCACACGAAACGCATAAAAACCAGACATTTACATCACGCCGCGACCCTTTCATCATGCGCCTGCTTCTCATAGAGGAAGGAGAGAACGGCAGCGCGATAGTCGACATAGCGTGGATCATTGGCGAGCTCCAGACGACTGCGCGGACGTTCCAGATCGACCTTCAGGATTTCGCCGATGGTCGCTGACGGCCCGTTGGTCATCATCACGATCCGGTCGGAGAGCAGGACCGCTTCGTCGACATCGTGCGTGACCATCACCACCGTCGCCTTTGTCGCGAAGCAGATCTTCATCAGCTCATCCTGCAGCTTCGCCCGCGTCAATGCATCGAGCGCACCAAAGGGCTCGTCCATCAGCAGTACCTTCGGCTGCATCGACAGCGCGCGGGCGATGCCGACGCGCTGCTTCATGCCGCCGGAGATTTCATGCGGATACTTCTGCTCGGCATGCGTCAGACCAACCAGGGCCAAGGCCTCGTGGGTGCGCAGCTTGAGCTTCGGCTTGCCCTCCTTCGCGCCGAACACCCGCTCGACGGCGAGGTAGACGTTCTCGAAGCAGGTCAGCCACGGGAGCAGCGAGTGGTTCTGGAAGACCACCGCCCGCTCCGGACCGGGCCCGCCGATCTCGCGGCCGTCGCAGAGCAGAACGCCGTCGGTCGGTGTCGTCAGCCCTGCGATGAGGTTGAGCAGCGTCGACTTGCCACAACCGGAATGCCCGATCAGTGCGATGAACTCGCCCTTCTCGATGGTCAGGTCGATATCGCGCAGGGCGATGAACGGCCCCTTCTTGGTGTCGAAGCGCATGCCGACGTTTTCGACTTGTACGAACTTTTTCATGATGAATTCCTCACTCGTAGGAGAAGCGTCTGGCGATCGCAACGAGCATCTGTTCGAGCAGGAGGCCGACGATGCCAATGACGAAGATGGCGATGATGATGTGCTCGACCTTCAGGTTGTTCCATTCATCCCACACCCAGAAGCCGATGCCGACACCGCCGGTAAGCATCTCCGCCGCAACGATCACCAGCCACGCGGTGCCGATGGAGAGCCGGATGCCGGTCAGCATGTAGGGCAGTACTGCCGGGAACAGGATCTTCGTGAAGATCTTCCACTCCGACAGGTTGAGCACGCGGGCGACGTTCATGTAGTCGCTCGGCACGCGGGTAACGCCCTGCGCCGTGTTGAGGATCATTGGCCAGATCGAGCAGATGAAGATCGTCCAGGTCGCCGCCGGGTCGGCCTTCTGGAACACGAGCAGGCCGATCGGCAACCAGGCCAGCGGCGACACGGGACGCAGCAGGCTGATGATCGGGTTGACCATCGCCGACAGCGTGGCGAAACGCCCCAGCATGAAACCGAGCGGAATGCCGATCGCCGCGGCAATGCCGAAGCCGATGCCGACCCGCTGCAAGGACGAGAGCACGTTCCAGCCGATGCCCTGGTCGTTCGGACCATTCGAGTAGAACGGGTCCGAAAAAAGCACCACGGCGGCATTCCAGGTCTGCACCGGGCCGGGCAGCCGGCCGCCGGCCTTCAGGGTCGCGAGGTACCAGATGCCGACCATCACGGCGATGCCGATCAGTGGCGGCAGCGTGGCGCGGGCGAAGCCCCGCAACCACTCGCGGCCGCGCCCTGTCACCTTCGCTGCCGGCACAGCGCTGTCGTTTGCCGCTGCCGGCACCGTCGCGGCGCCCTCCCCACCACGCGCCGCGGCTGCCGTTCCCTCGATCGTCACCACCGGCTTCGCAGCTCCTTCGAACGCCTTGTCATACGTGATTGCACTCATGACGCCTCCTCTCTCAGACCTTGACCTTGAAGCCGGCGGCGTACTTCTTCGGGTCCTTGCCGTCCCAGACCACGCCGTCGATCATCTTGCTCGTGCGCATGTCGCTCTTCGGCACACTGACGCCAACGCGCGCCGCGGCCTGCTTGTAGAGCTCGACCTGGTTGACCTTCTTCGCCACGGCCAGGTAGTCCGGATCATCCTTGAGCAGCCCCCAGCGCCGGTGCTGCGTGAGGAACCACATACCGTCGGAGAGATAGGGAAAGTTCACCGCACCGTCGTTGAAGAACTTCATGTGGTTCTTGTCGTCCCAGCTCTTGCCGAGGCCGTTCGAGTAGCGGCCGAGCATGCGTTCGAGGATCACGTCGGTGTCGGTATTGACGTAGGCCTTCTGCGCGATCGTCTCCGCCGTCTCGCGACGGTTGGCGAGCGAGGCATCGATCCAGCGGCCGGCTTCGATGATCGCGCACATCATGGCGACGGCCGTCTTCGGATACTTGGCGACGAAATCAGCGGTCGTGCCGAGCACCTTCTCCGGGTGGTCGGTCCAGATATCCTGCGTCGTCACCGCAGTGAAGCCGATCTTGTCCATGATGGCGCGGTTGTTCCACGGCTCGCCGACGCAGAAGCCGTCCATGTTGCCGACACGCATGTTGGCCACCATCTGCGGCGGCGGCACGGTGATCGTCTTGACGTCCTTCATCGGGTTGATGTCGTTCGCAGCCAACCAGTAGTACAGCCACATGGCGTGCGTGCCGGTCGGGAAGGTCTGTGCGAAGGTGTATTCGCCGGGCTTGGCGGTGATCAGCTTCTTCAGGCTGGCACCATCGGTAACGCCGGCATCCTTCAGCTTGTTGGCCAGGGTGATGGCCTGGCCGTTGTGGTTCAGCCCCATCAGCACCGACATGTCCTTTTTCGGGCCGCCGACGCCGAGCTGCACGCCGTAGAGCAGGCCGTAGAGCACGTGCGCCGCATCGAGTTCGCCGTTGACCAGCTTGTCGCGCACGCTGGCCCAGCTCGCCTCCTTGGTCGGCACGATCCTGATGCCGTACTTCTTGTCGAAGCCCTTGGCTGCGGCCATGACCACGGAAGCGCAATCGGTCAGCGGAATGAAGCCGATCTTCACCTCTGCCTTCTCGGGCGCGTCGGAGCCCTGTGCCCAGGCAGCGGCCTGCAGGCCCGGTAACATCCCGAGCAGGGATGCTCCGGCAGTTGCCTTGACGAAATCCCGGCGGCTGAAGCGTTCGTTTTTCTTATCCATGGTGTTTTCCTTTCTGTTGGAAATCGGGGGCGACAAATCACTTATCGCAACCGCCGTGCCAGCACAGGAAAAACACACTTATCTGTTAAATTTCATGGACTTGTCGCATTAAATCACGGCATGATTTACATGCGGACCGCACTATTGCAGTGCAACAATGTGGTGCGTACGCACGAACTTGGCGTTGAAGTGCGGCTGGGCCGCGGAAGAATCAGGCGGCGATCGATTCGTGGCGCAATACACGCGCCAGAATTTCGCGACCGAGCAGGCGCTCGGCATCCTCGAAGAGTTCACGCTCTTCGAAACGGACATGGGCCGTCAGCAGGTCGGCGAAGCGGAGCAGCACCTCGCCATCGGGGATTTCGAGTTCGCGCACCAGACGCTGCAGGGCGCGATGCTCGATCAGGGTGCGCGCAACGACGGCGCTGGCGCCCACTGCTTCCAGACGCGGCAGGAGGTAGATTTCCTCTTCGCGGAAATGCGGCAACAACTCCGCGTCGAAAGCCTCGCGCGCGTGCGCGGAGGCCGCGACGATCGCCTGATCGTCGCCGCTTTCCGCGGCACGACGCCACTGCAGCGCAAGGCGCAGGGCCGTGTGGTGCTCGCGGGAGAGGTTCTGCAGTTCGGGGCAGCGTTTCATGGCACTCAGTGTTGCCCCGACCGGAATATCAGTCCTTGATGATAATCAAAAAGACCCGGCCAGTCCGAGCGCATAGGCGGCCATGGCCTGCACGATCGGCTCGGCCTCGCCCACCGGCGGGCTGAGCACGAAACGGACTTCGGGATGCGCATTGCGCAATTCTTCCATCAGCACCGGGACGTCATGCTTGAGGTGCCCCCCCTGGGCAATGAACATCGGCACGATGCTGATCGCCGAATAGCCTTCTTGCACCAGCGTTCGGGCGCAATCACCGAGGTTGGGCGACATGAATTCCAGGAAGGCAAGTTCAACACGCAAGGCCGGGGCCTGCTGCATCACTGCAGCGCGCACGCGGCGCATCGGGTTGGCCCACTCCGGGTCGCGGGCACCGTGGGCAAAGAGGATCAGGGCTGTTTTTTCCATGTCGGGAGTTTAGCGCAGGAGAAACATCAGTTGCACGAGATTGGTTGATAGTGAAACAACGGCAACGACCTTTCCACGGCATGTGCAAATTGCGTTCCTTGAGCGGCAGAAAAACCGGGGGCGGACTGGAAAACCTGTTACGCAACCGCGCAAGTACCGATCATTCCCCAGTGGATTACACTTCAATGCCTGGCCACCGCGAGAGTATGATTAGACTCAGGAAAAGCTTGCTGCTGACCCGTTCTCAACCGGCACTCGATCAAGTTTTCAACTACCTGACAGGCGCGGATTGTCATCCATGAAATTTGCTGAGTTGGTCGATATCCAGGAACTGAAAATTCTCTGTGAGAATTTCACCGAAGCGACTGGCGCCGTCACCGCGATCCTTGAACTCGACGGCGAGATTCTCGTGGCTACCGGATGGCAGGATATCTGTACCAAGTTCCATCGCTGCAACCCCGAGACGGCAAAGCGGTGCCAGGAAAGCGACACGATCCTTGCCGGCCAGCTTGAAAAAGGCGAAGCCTACAACGTCTATCAATGCAAGAACGGCCTTGTCGACGTCGCCGTACCGATTGTGGTCGGCGGCGAACATGTCGCGAACCTGTTCACCGGGCAGTTCTTCTTTTCCCAGCCCGACAAGGCGCTTTTCGTCCGGCAGGCGGAGGAATTCGGGTTCGACCGCGAAGCCTATCTGGAGGCGCTGAATCGGGCCCCGATCTTTTCCCGCGCAAAAGCGGAAGCCATCACGGCCTTTCTGACCAGCCTCGCCAAGGTGATGGGAGAAATGGGTTTGGCCCGGCGCAAGATGCAGGAGGCCAACCGGGCACTAAACGAAGCGGCCGCGCTCATCAATTCTTCCGACGATGCGATCATCGGCAAGACTCCTGACGGCATCATCACCAGCTGGAACCGGGGTGCGGAGGCCATCTTTGGCTACACCGCCGAAGAAGCGATCGGAAAGCCGATGGGCGTATTGTCGCCCCCGGACCTGATGAACGAGGAAGCAGACATACTGACCCGAATACAGTCCGGTGAAACAGTCGATCACTTTCAAACCCGACGGATCCGGAAGGATGGTCGCGTCATCGAGATCTCCGCCACCATTTCCCCGATACTCGACGAGCAGGGGAAGGTGATTGGTGCCTCAAAGATTGCTCGCGACATCACCGAGAGTGCCCGGGCCGAGCGAACGCTCTCCAACGAGCGCAGCATGCTGCACACCCTGATCGACACGGTTCCCGATCTGATCTGGTTGAAGGATAGCGAGGGCGTTTATCTCCGTTGCAATCAACGCTTCGAGCAGTTCTTCGGGGCCCGCGAAGAGGAGATCGTCGGCAAGACTGATTATGACTTCGTCGAACGGGAACTCGCCGATTTCTTCCGCGCCAACGATCGCGCTGCAATGGAAAAGGATGGTCGATCGATCAACGAGGAAGAGGTACGCTTCGCATCCGATGGCCACAGTGAAATTCTCGAAACCACCAAGATCCCGATGCGGGATGTGCAGGGAAATCTGATTGGCGTTCTTGGCATCGGGCATGACATTACCGAACGCAAGCGCGCTGAACGCGCCCTCAGCGACAGCGAAAAGCAGCTGCGTTTTGTCCTGCAGGGTTCGGAACTTGGTTACTGGGACTGGAACATCGCGGCGGGCACGGTCGACCGGAACGAGCGATGGGCCGAGATGCTGGGTTACACCTATGCCGAACTCCAGCGGACCGCGAAGCAATGGACAGACTTCATCCATCCGGACGACCGGGGCCGGGCATGGGATTCGATCAATGCAGTTCTGGAAGGTCGCAGCAACTCACATCGACTCGAATACCGGATGTTCCACAAGGATGGAGGCGTGCGCTGGATTCTCGACCAGGCCAGCGTGATCCAGCGCGATGCGGATGGCAAGCCGTTGCGCATGTGCGGCACGCACACCGACGTCACGATGCGAAAACTCGACGAAGAGGAACTCGAGCGCCACCGCAATCAACTGGCGGAGTTGGTGCTGGAGCGTACAGCCGAACTCCAGGTCGCGAAGGAAGCGGCAGAAGCGGCGAACATCGCGAAAAGTGCCT
>JAKJEY010000075.1 GCA_022705165.1 Pseudomonadota bacterium | reverse complement strand
AGTTCATGCGACATGTTGGACAGGAACTCGCTCTTCGCCCGGCTGGCCGATTCTGCAGCTTCCTTGGCAATGCGCAGGTCGTGCGTGCGTTGTTCCACCATCGTTGCCAGGTTGTCACGATGCTCGCGCAACTCGCTGGCGACCAGTTGCAGTTCCCGTTCACTGTTGCGCAAGGCTTGCTCGCGTGCCCGCAGACGGGAAATGTTCGAGGAAATGACGATCGCACCCTCGAGTTTTCCGGCATGACCGTGAATGAGGCTGGCATGCATCAGGTACGGCACCAGCGATGCATCGCCATCATCGGCCGCGCCGGCACGCCTGAAGCTGAGTTCGGCGGTCAGCCGGCCACCGTTCGCCTGGATGGCGCCAAGCAGCAATGGCCTTCCCGACGCGGCCGGTACGTGTTCGCGCAGAACGTCGCGCCCCGCTTCCGACAGGCAATCTTCGAAAAATCCACCGACGAGGCGGTCAGGCGGATAGCCGAGTTCCTGCTCCACCATGTTGTTGGCACGCGTGATACGGCCATCCGGCCCCAGCATGACCAGTGTTTCCGCCATCGTGTCGATGGCGCGGTTGATGATGCTGTTGAGCTGCGACAGGCGTTCGGAGCGGCGCGTCAGCTGGTCTTCGCGTTTCTGCTGCTCATCGATCAGCTGTTCGAGCGCTGACGCGCTCTGCGTCAGCTCGTTTTCGAGTGCGCGATTGGCTTCGCGCAATACCTCGATTTCGCCGGCAAGTTCCGCACTGCCGTCGTTTCTGGCCAGACTGATCCGGAAGCGTATCTCGGTGCATGCCTCGACGATGGCCGACGCCACTTCCGGACTCAGTCCGGGCGAGAACGGTACGGCACTTGCGATTTCGACGGCAATGACGTCGATGCGCGGCATTTCGCCCAGCTCAGCACGCACCGCCGCCAGCAGGGCGCCGACACCGGCGCCGTGGCTGCTGCCGGAATCCTCCATGGGCACTTCGTCGGCGGCAAGGACCCGGAGCGTACCCGGGCAGGGCCCCGCCATGGCATCAACCACAACGACGTGCGCGCAATCGGCGAACAGGGGCAGGGCATCGAACCCCCGGACCGCGCAGTCGTGGATCTCGACATTCGGATCGTGCAGCGTTCGAGTGAGTGCAAGGGAAACCGCATGACCGAAGCCGTCATCGCCGTGAAGCGAGTTCCCGAAACACAGGATACGGGTCTTGCGCACGTCAGACACCTATTCTCGTCTTTCCGCCGTGGCCGATGAAATGGACGGTGCACACCAGGCAGGGATCGTGCGAACGCACGACATGCCCGATTTCGACCGGATTCTCCGGGTTGTCGACCCGCATGCCGATAATGCTGCGCTCCCAATGGCCGTGGCGGCCTTCGGAATCGCGCGGGGAAGCATTCCAGGCGGTCGGCGTCACGATCTGGTACTTGTCGATGACACCGTCGCGAATCCTCACCCAGTGCCCAAGTGCGCCGCGAGCTGCTTCGATCAGCCCGTAGCTCTGGCCGTCGGGCCAGGTCGTGATCCCCGGATCGACATAGTGCGGCTCGCCCATCTCCTGGCGGAGCTGCGCAAGCGTCGCCGAGAGCGAGTCCAGCATCCAGGCGCAGCGGCGAAGCCGGGCAAACTGGCGCAGCCAGGTGTTGTCGCCATCGCGTTCGAGCAGGGCGCAGATCAACGGATCAGCGGCGATGCGCAACTCCGCCAACGGCCCGGTCTGCACGACCCTCTCGCCGTAGCGTGGTGCCTTGCTCCAGGTATAGCGGTCGCTCCCCGGCAGATGGTTGGGTATCGTTTCTCCCTGCCAGGGATGACGTCCACCCGGATAATCCAGGAACCAGCTGTGGCGTACGTGTTCATTGATCTGCCCCTGGTCGAGCGGCTCGACTGCGCGGGTATCGCCATTGAAGAATCCGGCGGCCAGCGCGTGGCCATTGCCTTTGCCGGGCTGCGGATTGACACCGTAGCTCAGCATGTGGAGCGTGCCGCTGCCGATCGAATTAAGGCCGATCGAGATCGCAAAACGGGTCATCAGCGAGAGCGCGGCAGCGCGACGACGCGGATTGGCCTCAAGCCAGCGGAACAGCGATTCTGCATCGTCCAGGGCAAGAAAATCGTGCAGGTCGCCTCCGAGGACGGACTCCTCGAACCATGCCCGCACGGAAGCGACGATGTCGGCCGCATCCATCAGCCGCCGGCTGTTGGCCGGCTGGCTGACGCCACCTGGAAGCATGTAGGAGGAATGCGGCCACTGGCCGCCGAAGATGGCGACGATACCGACAAGCTCGCGACTCCGCTTGAGGCAGCCACGCACGACATGCCCTTTCAGTTGGGCGAAGGCGTCGCCGATCTCCGCAGCCATGGCATGACCGCGATAGAGCGGATTGCAGAAATCGGGAGTGAAGAACAGGAAAGTCTGACGCAGGTCGCTTTGCACGGTCTCGGCCATCAGGCACAGGTTGCGTATGTGCACCGCGTGCGCACCCGGTTCGATCCCGGCGAGTTGCTCCAGGGCGCGGGTTGCGGCATAGAGATGCGCCGTCCCGCAAATGCCGCAGACGCGCGGCGTGATTACAAGCGAATCCTTCGGCTGACGCCCGATCAGGATCTGTTCGAAGCCGCGGTAGAGCGTCCCGATGCAGCGCGCGTCGACGACGATCCCGTCCTCCAGATCAAGCTGGAATTCGAGATCGCCTTCAACGCGATTGAGGTCGATATCGACAGTAACGCGACTCACGGCTCCATCTCCCGGTTGACCACGCGTTCCGGTGCAGCGGCGCGGGCGAGGTTCTTGTAGGCCATGTATTTCGCGCGCACCACGCCCAGCGGCAGGAACTTCGGAATGGCCCCGATGCGCGGCGTGCTGAACAGATCGCCGTCGGGTGGAAAGCTCGGCGAAGTGCAGCCGAAACAGGGAACACCCGCCCGGGTCTTGCTGCTGTGACCGTTCCAGAGCTCGGTATTGCAGGGCGCCACGGTCTGCGGACCGCGGCAGCCGAGACTGAAGAACATGCAGCCACGCCCGCCGAGTTCAGAATCCTCGATGTCGTACTCGTGATACTCGTTGCGCGTGCATCCCTGATGGACGAGGCTGGCGAAGAAGGCGGTCGGGCGATTGAACTGATCCAGCGCGATTTCCTCGCCGGCAGCGATCATCGCCAACACCTTGGTGATCGTGTTCGGATGGGCCGGGCAGCCGGAAACGTTGATGACCGGACGTCCGCTGCGCGCGCGCCAGGCAGTGCCAAGCAATCCACCCGGCGTGTCCTTGTGGAACTGCAGACCGGTGCAGTCGGTCGGATTCATCCCCGCCGCATGGACGCCGCCAAATGCGGCGCACGTCCCCATCGCGACGACATCCGTCGCCAGTGGCGCGAGTTGCCGGACGATGTCGATTTTCGGGCGGCCTTTCCAGGTATCGAACATGCCGGTGTTGCCGGGCCCGACCATGAGGCTGCCTTCGATGCAGAGGACGTCAAGTTTTTCGTCACCGGCGAGAACGGCAGCGAGGACGTCACCGAAGCTTCGATCAGCGGTCAGGGAAGGCTGCCAAAGCAGCTTTACGCCGTACTGCAGATCCAGTTGTTCAAGGCTGGGGCGGTCCGCGCAGAGCAGGGACATGGTGTCTCCGCTACACGCACCGGTCTGCATCCAGAGGATGTTCGGCATGATGGCCTCACGAATGAAATCGGACGATGGATCATCAATCTCGTATCACGTAGCAATCATAAATCCATAAGCCTTTGGTGATATGAACGCAGATCAATATTCGCCAAATTATTGGAGCCCATGTTGCGCCGCAAAACGTGCAAAAAAAAGAGCGACCCTCGGGTCGCTCTCCTTTGCGAACCTGCGAGTCCGCAGATTTACTTGGTGCGGCTGCGGTACTCGTCGGTACGCGTATCGATCTCGATCTTGTCACCGATTTCGACGAAGGCCGGGACCGGCAGTTCGAAGCCGGTGCTGATTTTGGCCGGCTTCATGACCTTGCCCGAGGTGTCGCCCTTGACGGCCGGCTCGGTATAGATGACTTCGCGGACGACGCTGGTCGGCAGTTCGACCGAGATCGCCTTGCCGTCGTAGAACACCACTTCGCAGGGCATGCCGTCTTCCAGATACTTGAGCGCGTCGGTCATGGCCTCGGCTTCGATCTCGTATTGGTTGTAGTCGGCGTCCATGAAGACGTACATCGGGTCGGCGAAGTAGGAGTAGGTGACTTCCTTGCGATCGAGCGTGACGACTTCGAACTTGTCGTCGGCGCGGTACACCGTCTCGGCGCCGGCACCGGTGAGAAGGTTCTTCATCTTCATCTTGACGACGGCGGCGTTGCGGCCGGACTTGTTGTATTCGGCCTTGAGCACGACCATGGCGTCGGCGCCAACCATGAAGACGTTGCCGGAGCGGAGTTCCTGGGCGGTTTTCATCGGGGTGTCCTGTGAATGAATGGGCGAAAATGGAAACCCGGCATTATACCGGTGTCCGACAAAAATCCGCCAGTGTTTTCGACAAATCAGGGAGTTGCGTGAGTCGATCACAAAAAGTTCGGGTGTGTGCGGCGATTTCCGGCAGGTGACCGGAAAAGGCGCGCCATTGCTCGCCTGTCGCGTTTTCGGCATTCCAGCCGTGCCAGAATGCACGTAGCGCATCGTCGGCCGCGGGTGACAGACCGACGCAATAGCGTTCGAGGAAGGCGTCGAGCTTCACGCGGTGCGCATCGTCATCCTGCGGGTAAATGTGCCAGACGAAGGGCTTTCCGGCCCAGATCGCGCGCACCAGCGAATCCTCGCCACGGACGAAATTCAGATCACAGGCGGCGAGCAGGTCGTCGTAGTCCTCCTGTCGCATGAAGGGCAACACCTGCAGGTCCAGCGCGCCGTCATGGTAGCGCTCGCCCGGCGCCAGCGGACGCGCGATGGCCGCACTGACCGACGGCAGCACGCGCGAATCGGTCACGAGGCAGCGCACTTGTTGCGCGCTGTTCCGCCATTCGCCCAGCAGCGCCCCTACCGCACGATTCTCGTAGGCAAACAGCGACACCGTCAGGGCACCTTCTGCCGGAGTGCCGCCCTGGTCGGCCCACCAGAGATCAGCATCAAAGGCAGCATGACGGGCGAGCAGATCGTGTTCCCGCAGCAGGCCGGCGCTCTTCTCGTCGAAACCCGGGATGAAGAAATGCTTGGTCAGCGGCAGCCGCGGATGCGGCGACGGCAGGCCGTGACAATCGGCCACCCAGGCCTCGGCCGAGAGGTATTCAAGGTTGATCCAGCGCGGCCGGGCTTCAAGCTGCGCCATCGCTGCGACGTAGCTTTCCGGCAATTCGCAGGCAAAGGCTTCGATCACGACGTCCGCCGGCGTGATGTCTTCAGGGAAGGGCTGCTGCCAGCCGCGGATTTCGACACCACCGACTGCCTGCAGCGTCAGTGCAGGAGCAACCGCCGGGCAGAGCCGGGCGAAGGCCGCCAGATCGTCCACCCACAGACGCACTGCAACGCCATGTTCCACTGCCAGCTGCCGTGCCAGTCGCCAGCAGACACCGATGTCGCCGTAGTTGTCGACAACGGTACAGAAAATATCCCAGCGTTGCGGGTGTTGGGCTGAAGGCATCGTGCTGCGTGCTAACATCGAGCGAGTCATCGAAAGTCGCCCATCCTACCGCATGTCCGAAGTGCCTGACCCGTCTGCAGCCGCCGTTCCGGAGCCGTTCGATCACCGGACGCTGCTCGCCACCTTGCCCGAGTTGCCAGGCGTCTATCGCATGCTGGACGCTGCCGGCAACGTACTCTACGTCGGCAAGGCCAAGGCGCTGAAAAAGCGTGTCGCCTCGTATTTCCGCGAGAATCATCCGAGCCCGCGCATCGCGCTGATGGTGCAGCAGATCGCCAGGGTGGAGACGACGGTCACGCGCTCCGAGGCCGAGGCGCTGCTGCTCGAGAACAACCTGATCAAGGGCTTGAACCCGCGCTACAACATCCTTTTTCGCGATGACAAATCCTACCCGTACATCCTGATGACGAAGGACGAATTTCCGCGCATCGGCTATTACCGCGGCTCGCTGGACACCAAGCGAGCCGAGTATTTCGGGCCCTACCCGTCAGCGGTGGCGGTGCGCGAATCGGTGCATCTGCTACAGCGCATGTTCCGCCTGCGCACCTGCGAGGACTCGGTCTATTCAAACCGTTCGCGGCCGTGCCTGCTCTACCAGATCAAACGCTGCTCCGGGCCGTGCGTCGATCTGATCAAGCCGGCAGCCTACGCCGAGGACGTGCAGTTGGCCCGCATGTTCCTGCAGGGGCGCCAGCAGGAAGTCATCAAGCGCCTGACCGGGGCGATGGAGGCGGCGTCGGCCGAACTCGCCTTCGAGCAGGCGGCGATCTATCGTGACCAGATCACCTCGCTGCGCTACGTGCAGGAAAAGCAGTACGTCGAAAGCACGCGCGGCGAGGACCTCGACGTGGTGGTGGCCGTGGAAGAGGGGGGCATGGTATGCGTCAACCTCGCCATGGTACGCGGCGGCCGGCACCTCGGCGACCGGCCGCATTTTCCCTCGGGGAGTGCGTCCTGCCCGCCAGATGAAGCCCTGACGGCCTTCCTCGAACAGCATTACCTCGATCATCCGATCCCCGGCAAGATCCTCGTCAACCTGCCACCGGATGACGAAGTCGCCGGTGCGCTGGCGGAACTTGCCGCGCGACCGGTACCCATCGTCGAGCCGCGGCAGGGTATGCCGCGCATGTGGGTCGAGATGGCCGTTTCCAACGCCAGACTGGCGATCACTGCACGGCGTACCACACTCTCGTTGCAGGGCAAGCGCCAGCAGGCGCTGGCCGAGGCGCTCGGACTGGAGAGCATCGACCGCATCGAATGCTTCGACATCAGCCACACGCAGGGCGAGGCCACGGTCGCCTCCTGTGTCGTCTATGCCGGCAACGGCATGAAGAAATCGGAATACCGCCGCTTCAACATCCGTGACATCACGCCGGGGGACGACTACGCGGCGATGCGCCAGGCAGTGCAGCGGCGCTACGAGAAGGTCGCCTCCGGCGAAAGCGTTGCACCGGACCTGATCCTGATCGACGGTGGCAAGGGGCAGGTCGCTGCTGCCGCGGCGATCATGGCGGAACTCGGTCTCGCACATCTGCCGATGGTCGGTGTCGCCAAGGGCGAGGAGCGCAAGCCGGGGCTGGAAACGCTGATTTTTCCGGAATCCGCCTCGGGACACCGCGAACCGCTACAATTGCCGCCGGAGAACCCGGCGCTGCATCTGATCCAGGAAGTCCGTGACGAAGCGCATCGCTTTGCCATTTCCGGCCATCGCGCAGCGCGCGGCAAAACCCGCCGCACCTCGCGACTGGAGGAAATTGGCGGTATCGGCCCGAAACGACGCAAGGCGCTGATCACGCACTTCGGTGGGCTGCAGGGTATTGCCGCAGCGAGCGTCGAGCAATTGGCGAGCATCCCCGGGATCAGCGACGAACTGGCCGAAAAAATTTACGCAGCACTGCACTGAATGCCCTTCAACCTACCGATCTTCCTCACCTGGCTGCGCATCGTGGCGATTCCGCTGCTGATAGCGGTGTACTACGTCCCCGATGCCTGGCTCTACGGTCACAGCCGTGACCTCGCGGCTACCGTGCTGTTCTGTGCCGCGGCGATTACCGACTGGTTCGACGGCTATCTCGCGCGCAAACTCAACCAGACCTCGGCCTTTGGTGCCTTCCTCGATCCCGTCGCGGACAAGCTGATGGTCGCCGCAGCGCTGATCGTGCTGGTGCAACTCGGCCGGACCGATGCGATTATCGCCACCATCATCATCGGACGGGAAATCACCATCTCCGCGCTCCGCGAGTGGATGGCGCAGATCGGTGCGCACAAGAGCGTTGCGGTATCCATGCTCGGCAAGGTGAAGACGACGGCGCAGATGCTGTCGATTCCGATGCTGCTCTTCTACGCGCCCGTGGGCGGCATCGACATCGTCAACGCCGGTACGTGGCTCATGTATGTTGCCGCCGCCCTGACACTGTGGTCGATGGGTTACTACATGCGCATGGCGTGGCCCGAAATCGTCAAGCGCGAGAAGAATCTCTGATTGAACGTGCGACGCTTGACAGCCGAGAATCAGCCCTTATAATGCCGACTTCTCCGAGCGGCAGTAGCTCAGTTGGTAGAGCGCAACCTTGCCAAGGTTGAGGTCGAGAGTTCGAGACTCTTCTGCCGCTCCAGACAAAAGAGGGAAAGCGTAGCAATGCGCTTTCCCTCTTTGCATTTGGGCCTCGCGTATAATCCGCCATCCTTGGCCCGGATGGTGAAATTGGTAGACACAAGGGACTTAAAATACGTTTCCGTAGTCTCTGAATGCATTGTGCTGCCTATGTTTCATGATTGCCTGTTTTTCAAAATAGCATAATAATAGCCACACAACTGACTCCATGAGGTTGGTATGGCTGTTTACTACATTGAGAAGCAGGGCAAATGGCGAGCTCAGCTTGGCTCTAAGCTCAATCGCAGAACCAAAAGCTTTAACACCAAGCTCCAAGCTGAAAAATGGGAGCGAGAACAACGAGAAGAATCCCAAGACCTCGATCCGACCACTTGGAATGACTTGGCAGATGCTTACTGGGAGTCCGTCAAGTTCACTAAACACAAGGCTCAACGAACTAGGTCAGGCGAAAAGACACACTCAGTTCCCATTCTCAAGCATTTTGGCAAGATGCTTGTCGTTAAAACCGATGATCTGGTTATTGACGACTACAGGGAGTTACGGGAAAAGACAGTCTCCCCGAAAACAAAAAAAGAAATAGCTGGTAATACTGTTCGCCTGGAGTTGGCATTTCTTGGCCAGCTCATGAAAATTGCTATCAAGCGACGAATCATTTCTCGCAATTACATGAGCCTTGTCGACAAACCCAAGCTTGTCGACAAATACATCCGAATTTCCGATGAAGATCGCGTACGAATTTTCCAAGGTCAGCACATTCCGGAGCCATTTTTTTGCTATTTCTGGCTGCTGTATTCTGTAGGTTGCCGTGCTTCCGAGCTCGCAGAATTGCAGGTACAGCATGTCAATCTCAGGCTCAAGCAGATTTATTTCCCACGCACAAAAAATACGCGCAGTAGGACGGTCATTCTCCCCGATCCTGAATTTCAAATTCTTGTGTACTGGTTAAAGCGGAAAGAGCGAGATCCTGCGTGCCCTTACGTTTTCCCCTCTGTTCGTCGTCGTGATCGAGCTTACATTCCGTTCGACTTTTCGGGTTATTGGGCTACTCGAAAACGGCAATTGGGCCTTGATGCAATAGACCCCGCGATTAGTCCTCATTCGTTTAGACATGAAAGAATTAGCCGCTGGTTTGAAGATCCTCGTTTGAACGAGGGCCAAATAATGGAACTTAGCGGACACCTCACTGCCTCCGCCTTGAATCGTTA
>JAKJEY010000074.1:253-9435 GCA_022705165.1 Pseudomonadota bacterium | reverse complement strand
CCGGTGGTGTTGCCGCTGTTCGGCTATTTCCCCGGCCGGAAACTGAAGAAGGTCGGCGACCTGCCGCGCGGGGTGATGGCGCAGTGGCAGCGCTGGTGCCGGCACCCCGACTACGCGGTCGGGGTCGAGGGCGAACCGGTGCGCCGGCAGTACGCGTCGGTGAAGGCGCCGATCGTCTCGTTCTCCTTCACCGACGACGAGTTCATGTCGGTGAAGAATACCGAATCGCTGCATGGGTTCTACACGAACGCCCGGCGCACGATGAAGCGCATTGCCCCGCGCGACCTCGGCGTGAAGCGGATCGGGCACTTCGGTTTTTTCCGCAGCCGCTTCGCCGAAAGCCTGTGGACGAAGCACCTGCTGCCGGAACTGAGCTGAAGGCAGCGGACGGGGCGGACGCCCCGCCCCTCAAGGCCTCACTGGCACTTGCCGGCCTCACCCGGCTTGGCCATGCCGCGGCTGTCACGGGCGCAATCTGCGGCCGAGCCGGGCGACGGCGGGACGAGTGCGGGACTCGCCGGCAGGCCGCTGCCGGAGGGCAGCGCAGGCAGGGCGGGCAGCGTTGTCGCTGTTCCACCGGAACCGGCGATGCTGGGCGAGGGCGCAGCGGCCGGCAGTGTACCGACTGAGCCGCCCGTCGATGGCGATCCACCACCACCGGAACCACCACCAGAACCACCGCTCGGCGTCGAGGCCGGCGCAGGCGTCGCCGCCGGCACGGATGACGGGGGCCCGCCGCCGTGCGAACCGCTCTTGCCCTGCGCCAGGGCGCTACCCGACACGCAACACAGCGAAAGCAGAAGGATCAATAGACGCGACATGAGGACCTCCGGAAAGCCTGGTGAATCATTTAACGATAGCAAATGCCGGCCCGGGTTGCCGGGGCAATCTAACGGAAGACATCCTTCAGCACGTCGGCGACGATCGCGGTGCCGATCTGGACGAGGACCAGATCGGTGCCCGCCATCTGCCATTCGTAACCGGGGTGCTGCGGCAGACGGCCCAGCATCGAGGACGGTGCGTGCTTCTTGGCGATGCCCGGCGGCAACGGCTTGCCGCGTGCGAGATTTTTCTGGATTCCGGGCGGGAGCGGCTTGTAGCTTCCGCTCTTGACCCCGGAATCGAGGGCGTACTGGCGGGCAATCGCCGCCGTGATGCCCGCGGTGACCAGGCTGGTGGTAGACGCCGTGGCCGATTCTGCGGAGTCTCCCTTCTTCTGCTTGCCCTTGCCCTTACCTTCCGGCGGATCGGCGAGCACGGCAGTCGCGGTAAGGCCGAGGACTGCAACCAACATCAGCTTGTTACGCATTTTCACCTCCAGAAAGAATTCGCTTAGGGATTCGCTGATCAGTCAATATTCGTCATTCCGGCGAAAGCCGGAATCCAGAAAATTCAACGAACTGGACACCGGCCTTCGCCGGTGTGACGGGCTTAATCAATGCTTCCTTTGCGCGCCACCGGGCGCGCCGGATCACTGCACCATTCGCTCCACGAGCCGGCGTAAAGGCGCGCACCATGCAGGCCGGCGATCTCCATGGCGAGCAGGTCGAGGCAGGCCGAAACGCCGGACCCGCATTGCGCGACGACCTGCGCCGGGGCCGCGCCGGCCATCAGGGCCAGATATTCAGCACGCAGCACCGCCGCGGGCTTGAAGCGGCCGTCGGGTTCGAGGTTGTCCTTGAAGAAGCGGTTGCGCGCGCCGGGAATGTGGCCGCCGACGGGGTCGATGGTTTCGTTTTCGCCACGGAAGCGATCGGGGCCGCGGGCATCGATCAGGCACAGTTCCGGAGAGTCGAGGCCGGCGTGCAGCGTTGCCGCGTCGACCAGCATCGCCGGGTCGGGAGTGCCGGCAAACTGCTTCGGTGCGCGCGTCGGGATGGCGTTGTCGAGCGGCCGCCCCTCCGCCTGCCAGAGCGGGAACCCACCATCGAGGAAGGCGACGCGGGCATGCCCGAGCCAGCGCAGCAGCCACCACAGGCGGCCGGCGATCATGCCCTGCGCGTCGTCATAGACCACGACCTGCGTGTCGTTGCCGATGCCGACCTCACCAAGGCGTGCCTTGAGGCGCTCGGGATCGGGCAGCGGATGCCGCCCGTTTTTCCCGGTCATCGGCCCGGAAAGATCGCGGTCGAGGTGCAGGAAGATGGCACCGGGGATGTGCGCGGCGGCGTAGGCACGTTCGCCGTAGGCGGTGTCCGCCAGCTGGTGGCGCAGATCGACGACGCACCACGCAGGATCGTCGAGATGCTGCTGCAGCGTGGCGCCGTCGACGAGGGTCGTGTAATCCATGGGATCAGGGCGCGCCGTCCAGCCAGGCGGCGGCATCGCCGGCATCGTTGAAAATCTTCATTTCGGCATCGACGAAGATCTGCGACAGCCAGGCCGTCCAGGTCACCCACTGGCTGTCGGTGATGACGGCGATGCGGTTGAAGTTGTGCGCGTGCGAACGCGAGAACTTCAACTCTTCCCACGCCACGTCGAGCGTGAAATCGCCCATCTGGCGCAGATCGAAGAACAGGTCGACCGGCCCTTCGAATTTCACCTTGAAATTGACCAGTTCCTCGAACTCCTTGTAATCGGCCAGTGAAAATTCGCCGAAGACAGTGACGTTGACACGTTTCGGTTGGTGGTCGGTGACGATCATTGCAGGACTCCGTGATTTGGTTGTGGTGATGCTGCTTTACTGTGTCCAGTTTAATCCTGTTCGGCAGCGATGGTGACGGATTCGGCGCGTGAAAAGCGGGAAGCCGCGATGCCGCTGACGACGATCAGGCCGATGCCCAGCCAGGCGCCGGCAGGCAGTACCTCGTTCCAGATCAGCATGCCGAACAGGCTGGCGAAGACGATGGCGGTGTAGGCCAGGCTGGCGGCGACGATCGGCTTGCCACGCTTGTAGGCCCGCGTCATGCAAAGCTGCGCCAGCGTGGCGAGGGCACCGACGCCGAAGAGCAGCAGGCCGCCGCGCAGGTCGACCGGATGGAATTCGTAGAGCAGCATCCAGGCAGCGCTGCACAGCGTGGCGAAGAGCGAGAAGTAGAACACGGTGCGCGCTTCCGGCTCGCCGCGGGCACCCAGTTCGCGCACGTTGAAATAGGCCAGCCCGGAGATGATGCCCGACGCGAGCGCGATCAGGCCGCCGAGCAGTTGGTCCGACTGCAGCGTCGGCCGCAGGAGGACGATGACGCCGGCGAAGCCGATGACCAGCGCGACGATCATGCCGGCACGCAGGCGCATGCCGGCAAAGGCCGCGAAATAGAGGGCGAGGAAAATCGGCGAGGTGTAGTTCAGCGTCACCGCCGTCGCCAGCGGCAGCATGGCGATGGCGTAGAAATAGAGCAGCAGCGAGACGAAGCCGCTGGCCCCGCGGAAGACCTGATGACGGATCTGCCCGGTGGCGAAACGGATGCCGTGCAGGCGCATCAGCCCGAACATCAGCACCAGCGAAATGGCACTGCGGTAGAAGACGATTTCCGGCGCCGAGAAGGTGTCGGCCGCCAGCTTCACGCACACGCCCATGCACGCGAAGAGAAAACTGGCGGCGACCATCCACAGGGATTGCATGTTTGCCAAAAAGAAACACCGGCTATTGCCGGCGTGTCTCAATTTTCCTCATTCAGTCGGGAACGTTCGCAAACCGTCCCTGACTAGGCGTGCCGACGAAGACAGTACAGAACGTACGGCAAGGAGGCGCAACAACGCCAGGGGCGGTTTGCGAACGTTCACCGCAGGTGTTCGCCCATGATGCGGCGATAAAACTCATGGAAGTGCTGCATGCCGTCTTCCATCGGCGACTGGTAGGGGCCGACCTCGTTGCGCCCCTCCTTCATCAGCGCCAGGCGGCCGCGGTCCATGCGCTCGCCGATGTCGTCGTCCTCGATCGCCGTTTCCATGTAGGCAGCCTGCTCGGCCTCGACGAACTCGCGCTCGAAGAGGGCGATGTCCTCCGGGTAGTAGAACTCGACGACGTTGGTGGTCTTGTCGACATCGCGCGGGATCAGCGTCGACACGACCAGCACGTGCGGGTACCACTCGACCATGATGTTCGGGTAGTAGGTCAGCCACACCGCGCCCTGCTTCGGCTTGTCCTCGCCGTAGTAGTCGCGTACGGCCTGCTGCCAGCGCTCGTAGGTCTTGGAGCCGGATTTCTGCAGCGTCGTGATGCCGACGCGCTGCACCGAGTACCAGTCGCCGAACTGCCAGGTCAGGTCGTCGCAGGTGACGAAGTTGCCGAGGCCGGGGTGATACGGGACGACGTGGTAGTCCTCGAGGTAGACCTCGATGAAGGTCTTCCAGTTGTAGTTGCACTCGTGGATCTCGACCTTGTCGAGCTTGTAGCCGGAGAAGTCGAAATCGCCGGCGATGTTCATGCCGCCGAGGTCGGTGTTGGGCGAGCGCGGGCCGGCGAAGAGCAGGCCGTTCCAGCTCTCGAGCTTCTGCTTGTCGAGGTGCAGGCAGGGATTCTGCGGAAAGTGCGGCGCACCGATCAGTTCGCCCTGGCGATCGTAGGTCCAGCGATGGACCGGGCAGACCACGGTGCGGTCGATGGTGCCGCTGCCCTGCAGCATGATCGCCTGGCGGTGACGGCAGACGTTCGACATGCGCCAGACGGCATCGTCGTTGCGCACCAGCATGCGCGCGTGGTCCAGCCATTCCTGGGTGCGGAAGTTGCCCAGTTCCGGCACCATCAGCTCGTGACCCGCATAGCCCGGCCCGGCATCGAAGATGAGCTTCTTCTCCATCTCGAAGAGCTTCTCGTCGAAGTACCAGTTGACCGGCAGCTGGGAAGCCGCCGGGGCAAGTTTTGCGGCCGATGCGATGTCGGACATTCCACGCCTCCTGAAAGACAAAGGCCAGAGACCAAAACGGGTATTGTACCGCGCCGGCCAATTTGACCAAAAGCCCCTATTTACGGTATTTTTCGGGGTTTTCTTCGACTTTTGCGCACAGCCCTGTGCCAGACTCCCGCCCCATGGCAAAAACAGCAGTTTCATCCCCGTCCACATCCGCTCCCGGCGTTGCCGAACTGAAGTTCGAAGCAGCGCTCGCCGAGCTGGAAAAACTCGTCGCCGCGATGGAAGCCGGCCAGCTGCCGCTGGAGGAATCCCTGAGCGCCTACCGGCGTGGCGTCGAACTGCTGCAGCACTGCCAGCGGCAACTGGCCGACGCCGAGGAAAAGGTGCGCGTGCTCGACAACGGCATCCTGCGTCCGCTGGACGGCGGAGAACAGCCTTGAGCCAGAATTTCTCCGACTGGATGAGCGACGTCCAGGCGCGGGTCGAAACCGCGCTGTCGAGCGCCCTGCCCGCTGCGGAATCGATCCCTGCCCGCCTGCATCAGGCGATGCGTTACAGCACGCTGGGCGGCGGCAAGCGCGTGCGGCCACTGCTGGCCTTTGCCGCCGGCGAGATCACCGGCGCGGCACCGGAAGCCCTGGACGCCGCCGCCTGTGCGGTTGAATGCATCCACGTCTACTCGCTGGTGCACGACGACCTGCCATGCATGGACGACGACGTGCTGCGTCGCGGCCGCCCGACCTGTCACGTCGAATTCGACGAGCCGACCGCGCTGCTGGTCGGCGACAGCCTGCAGACGCTGGCCTTCGAAATCCTCGCCCGCCAGAAAAATCTGGCACCGGCACGCCAGGTCGAGATGGTGCGAGTCCTCGCCGTCGCTTCCGGTTCCTGCGGCATGGCCGGCGGCCAGGCGATCGACCTCGACTCGGTCGGCAAGCCGCTGACCCAGCCGGAACTCGAACTGATGCATGCGCTGAAGACCGGCGCCCTGATCCGCGCGGCCATCCTGCTCGGCGCCCTCTGCGGCGATGCCATGCCGGACGACGAGCGTGCCGCACTCGATCGCTTCGCCAAACGCGCCGGCCTCCTGTTCCAGGTGGTCGACGACATCCTCGATTGCACGGCCAGCACGGCCACGCTCGGCAAGACGGCCGGCAAGGATGCCGCCGCCGACAAGCCGACCTACGTCAGCCTGCTCGGCCTCGAAGGCGCACGCCGCTTCGCGGGTGAGCTTGAGACCGACGCACTGAACAGCCTGAAGCCGTTCGGCACGCGCAGCCAGCGCCTCGCCGAACTCGCGGCCTTCATCGCCCACCGGAAATTCTAGAAGACGTCCCCATGAGCGACTCCCGACCCACGCCGCTGCTTCCCGGCATTGCGTCACCGGCTGACCTGCGCAGGCTCGATCGGCGCGATCTCCCGCAACTGACCGACGAACTGCGCGCCTTCTTGGTCGAATCGGTTTCGCAGACGGGCGGCCACTTCTCTTCGAACCTCGGCACCATCGAGCTTACGGTGGCGCTGCACTATGTCTTCGACACGCCGGCCGACCGGCTGGTGTGGGATGTCGGCCATCAGTGCTACGCGCACAAGATCCTCACCGGCCGCCGCGAGCGCATGGACACGCTGCGCATGCACGACGGCCTCTCGGGTTTCCCGAAGCGCAGCGAGAGCGAGTACGACACCTTCGGCGTCGGCCATTCATCGACCTCGATCTCCGCGGCACTCGGCATGGCGCTCGCCGCCAAGCAGAAGGGCGAGCAGCGCAAGGTCGTCGCCATCATCGGCGACGGCGCGATGTCGGCAGGCATGGCCTTCGAGGCCCTGAACAACGCCGGTGTCGCCGATGCCGACCTGCTCGTCATCCTCAACGACAACGACATGTCGATCTCGCCGCCGGTCGGCGCACTCAACAAATATCTGGCCCGGCTGTTCTCCGGCCGCACCTTCAATGCCGCGCGCCGCGCCGGCGAAAAGGTGCTCGGTGTCGCGCCACCGCTGCTCGAGTTCGCCAACCGCGTCGAGGAACACGTCAAGGGCATGCTGACGCCGGGAACGCTGTTCGAGGAATTCGGCTTCAACTACATCGGCCCGATCGACGGCCACGATCTCGACTCGCTGATCCCGACGCTGCAGAACCTGCGTGACCTGAAGGGGCCGCAGTTCCTGCACGTGATCACCAAGAAGGGCCAGGGCTACAAGCAGGCCGAGGCCGACCCCATCCTCTACCACGGCGTCGGCAAGTTCCAGCCGGACATCGGCATCCAGCCGCCTGCGGCGGCTCCGAAGCTGACCTACACGCAGGTCTTTGGTGACTGGCTGTGCGACATGGCCGCGGCCGATCCGCGTCTCGTCGGCATCACGCCGGCGATGCGCGAGGGCTCGGGCATGGTGCGCTTCGCCGAACAGTTCGCCGATCGCTACTACGATGTCGGCATCGCCGAACAGCATGCCGTTACCTTTGCCGCCGGGCTCGCCTGCGAAGGTCTCAAGCCGGTCGTCGCGATCTACTCGACCTTCCTGCAGCGTGCCTATGACCAGCTGGTCCATGACGTGGCACTGCAGAACCTGCCGGTGGTCTTCGCCATCGACCGTGGCGGCCTCGTCGGCGCCGATGGCCCGACACACCACGGCACCTTCGACATCTCCTACCTGACCTGTATCCCGAACATGGTCGTCATGACGCCGGCCGACGAGGCCGAATGCCGCAAGCTGCTATCGACGGCGATGACGCTCGATGTGCCGAGCGCGGTGCGCTACCCGCGCGGCTCCGGCATGGGCACGGTGCCGGGTTCCGATCTCGCGACACTGCCGGTCGGCAAGGGCGAAATCCGGCGCCAGGGTAAGGACGTAGCCATCCTCGCATTCGGCAGCATGCTGACGCCGGCACTGGCGGCAGGTAACGTACTCGATGCGACGGTAGCCAACATGCGCTTCGTCAAGCCGATCGACCGTGAACTGATTTTGCAACTGGCCGGGGAACATTCCCTGCTCGTCAGCGTCGAAGAGAATGCCCTGATCGGCGGCGCCGGATCGGAGGTGGCGCGCGTGCTGGAGGAATCCGGCATCAAGGTGGCACATCTCCGCCTTGGCCTCCCTGACCGCTTCATCGATCACGGCGACCACGCACGGCTGCTGGCCGAACTGGGTCTCGACGGCGACGGCATCGTCCGCGCCATCCGGGCTCGCCAGCAGGCGCAACAATAACGAACGGCCCGCAAAAGAGAACACAGAGAACCGCAATGAATGCACCGCAAGCCCCCGCCGCCATGGAAGATGTCCAGGGTTCGGCCGACACGCGCCAGATCGCCATCAACAAGGTCGGCATCAAGGCCATCCGCCACCCGGTCAAGGTTCAGGACAAGACCGGCGGCGTGCAGCACACCATCGCCGTCTTCAACATGTACGTCAGCCTGCCGCACAATTTCAAGGGCACGCACATGTCGCGCTTCGTCGAGATCCTCAACGGCCACGAGCGCGAGATCTCGGTCGAGAATTTCCCGGCGATGCTGTCCTCGATGGTCGAGCGTCTCGAGGCCGAGAGTGGCCACATTGAGATGAACTTCCCGTATTTCGTGAACAAGGCCGCCCCGGTCTCCGGCGTACAGAGCCTGATGGACTATGACGTCACCTTCATCGGCGAAATCTGCAGCGGTGAAGTGGTGTCGACGGTCAAGGTCGTCGTGCCCGTCACCAGCCTGTGCCCGTGCTCGAAGAAGATTTCCGAGTACGGCGCGCACAACCAGCGCTCGCACGTCACCGTCACGGCGCGCCTTGACGAGCACATGTGGCTGGAAGAAATCATTTCGCTGGTGGAAGCCGAGGCCTCGTGCGAACTGTTCGGGCTCCTGAAGCGCCCTGACGAGAAGCACGTCACCGAGCGCGCCTACGACAACCCGAAGTTCGTCGAAGACATGGTGCGAGACGTTGCCGCGCGGCTGAACGCCGAAAAACGCATTTCCGCCTACGTGGTCGAATCGGAGAACTTCGAATCGATCCACAACCACTCGGCCTACGCACTGATCGAGCGCGACAAGAATCGTGACTCGGGTTTCTGCGGCGCTGACTGATTCTACAAATGCAGACAACAAAAAAGGCGCCGAGGCGCCTTTTTTGTTGGGTCCGAAGAACGCGGAGGATTACGCCTCGGCCTTCTTGCTGACCAGCTTTTCCTTGATACGGGCCGACTTGCCGGAACGCTCGCGGAGGTAGTACAGCTTGGCGCGACGGACATCGCCGCGGCGCTTGACTTCGATCGAGGCGACCAGCGGGGAGTAGGTCTGGAAGGTACGCTCGACGCCTTCGCCGGACGAGATCTTGCGCACGGTGAAGCCCGAGTTCAGGCCACGGTTGCGCTTGGCGATGACGACGCCTTCATAAGCCTGCAGA
>JAKJEY010000074.1:0-234 GCA_022705165.1 Pseudomonadota bacterium | reverse complement strand
GCTCGAGTTGCTGAATCAGATTCATTTTTAAGCTCCTAAGTTTTCCTGACCGCATTGCTCCAGTTCGGTTTTGTATTCCGCCAGGAGTTGCGTTTCCTCTTTCGACAACTTGCGTCCGGCCAACAACTCCGGGCGCCGCTGCCAGGTTCGACCCAGCGACTGTTTCAGCCGCCAGCGACGAATCTTCTCGTGGTGACCGGAAAGCAGCACTTCCGGCACCCGCGCACCCTCGTA
>JAKJEY010000073.1 GCA_022705165.1 Pseudomonadota bacterium | reverse complement strand
CCGCCAGGCTTGGCAGGCGCTGGATGCCCAGGCGGCCAACGGCGGCGCGCTGGACTTGGCCGGCCTGCGCGAGCGCGGCATCGCCGCCACCCGCCAGCTCGCCAAGCGCCAGATCACCTGGCTCTCCAACACCCTGGCATGCGAACGCTTCGACTGCCTCGCTCCCGCACCAGAGCAGGCGCTCGCGCGCGCACTCGAATCCTTCCTTGGTCGCTGCCAACCCGTATGACATAGGCAGGAGCAAGCGCTGCGGAGTATAGTTGCCGGAGCGGCATCCGATAGCCGCAAGAAAACGAGAAAAGCGCTGCCCGGACATCCTGCAAGAAGGGGAATCGAGATGCGAACCAGATCCCGCACCGCCTCGCTGCTCGCTGCCACATCGCTCGCCGTACTGCTCGCCGCCTGTTCGCCCCCCGAACCGGTCCGGCTCGGTTTCATCGGCGGACTCTCCGGCCGGGTCGCGGATCTCGGCGAATCGGCGCGCAACGGCTTCCAGCTTGCAGTCGAGCAGGTTAATGCTGCGGGCGGCGTCAACGGGCGTCGCATCGAAATGCTGGTCAAGGACGACGGTCAGGATCCGGCCAAAGCCCGGCAAGCCGCCGAGGCGCTCGTCGCCGCCGGCGTCGTCGCCATCATCGGCCCCGTCACCAGTGCCATGGCCGAGCCCGTGCTCGCTGCGGCGACCGCGAATGGAACACCGGTCGTCAGCCCGACAGTCACCACCTCGGCGCTGACCGGCAAGGACGATCTCTTCCTGCGCGTCACCGAGGATACCCGCGGCTATTCCGAACTCGCCGCGAACCACCACTTCCGGAAGACCGGCCTGCGGCGCGTCGCGATGGTTTTCGACACCCGCAACCGCGCCTACACCGAAGACTGGGTGCAGGGTTTCCGCCAGTCGTTCACTGCGCTCGGCGGCGAGGTCGTGGCAGAAGTGCCGTTCGAGTCCGGCGACATGCCGAATCATCCGGCGCTGGTTCGCGAACTGCTTGCCGGCAAGCCGGACGGGCTCGTCTTCGTCTCGAGTGCGATCGATGCCGCGCGCTTTGCCCAGGCCGCCCGCGATGCCGGTTCCAGGCAGACGCTGATCGGCGTCGAATGGGCGGCCACCGAGCGTTTCATCGAACTCGGCGGCAAGGCCGTCGACGGTGTCTACCTGACGCAGTTCTTCGACCGGCAGAGCGCCGCACCGGAGTTCCGGTCCATGCGCCAGGCCTACGAAGCCCGCTTCAAGGCAACCCCCGGCTTCGCTTCGGTCGGCGCCTACGACGCAACGAGCGCCGTGCTGCAGGCACTGGCGCAGAAGGGTAATGGAACGCTCAAGCAGGCCCTGCTGGAGAAAGGCCCGTTCAAGGGTTCGCAGCAGCCGGTTCAGTTCGACCGCTTCGGCGACGCCCGGCGGCAGGTCTTCATCACCGTCATCCGCGACGGACAATTCGTCGTCGAATAGGCGCCGCACGCGATGAGCCAGCCGATCCGCCTGCAGACCTATCTCGGTCTCCTGCTGGTCGTCACGACCGCCATCACCTTTTCGCTGATCGGCGGCGTCATCCTTGCCTACCGCATCCCGCAGATCAATGCGGAAGCGAAGGCGGCCGTCCAGCATCAGGCATCCGAGAAGGCACGGCTGCTGGAATTCGCGCTGGCAGGCCTGGAAGCACAGCTGCGGCCGATCGTCACGATGGCACATTACGCCCGGCTGAGCGAAATCGGCGACACCCTGGATGCCATCATCGACGACGGCGCGCAGTTCAATGCCGCCTATCTGATCGACGAGAGCGGGAAAATCCGTGCCGGCGGCGTCGCCCGCAACGGCGAGGCGAGCCGGGTGACACCGACCGGCGACCTGTCGCGCAACACCCTCTTCCGGGCCACCGAGAAAACATCGATTGCCTGGAGCGACAAGTATCTCTCGGCGCAGAGCGGCCAGGTGGTGATCGGTGTCGCCGTAAGGCAGGGGCGCTGGACGGTGATCGGCGAGATCTCGCCGGCCTATCTGCGCGAAGGGGTCACCACGGTCGCCGGCAAGAGCGCGGACCAGGTGCTCGTCGTCGATCGTACCGGCGAATGGATCGCTGCCAGCGACCGGGAATACGGGCCGGCGGACAACCTCGGCCACCTGAGCATCGTACGCAATGCGCTGGCCGGCCAGCAGGAAGGGCAGCAACTGGCGCACGCCGGAGATGATGTCTTCGCCGGCAGTGCGACACCACAGCGGCTGGGCTGGACCTTCATCGTCACGCGCCCGGCCGGACTGGCAAACCCCGACATCCGCCGCGCTCTGGTCGTCATCCTGTTTGGCTTCAGCGGCTCGATGATCATCGGCCTCTTCATCGCGCCGTGGTGGTCGCGCCGGCTGTCCCGCCCGCTGCAACGCATGATCGACCGCACGCACCAGTTGGCCGATGGCAACTACACGGGCAAGACAGCGGCACACAGCCGCATTGTCGAGCTGAATGACTTCGGCACCGATCTGCAGCGGATGGCCGACGCCATCCGCGAGCGTGAGGCTTCGCTGGCCCGCAGCGAGGAAAGGCTGCGCGCCACGATCGAGAATGCACCCTCGGTCGCCATCCAGTGGTACGACCGCGACGCCATCTGCCGCTACTGGAACCCCGCCTCGACCGCGATCTACGGATTCACGCGCGAGGAAACGGTCGGCCGCAGCCTGGTCGGCATGATCTGGACCGAAGCCCAGCGGGACGAGTTCATCGAACTGATACGCGAGATCGAACGCACCGGAGAACCGACCCCGCCGACCGAGTTCGCGATCCGCCACAAGGAAGGCCGGCTGGTCACGGTGCTCGCCTCGGTGTTCGCGATTCCCGACGCGCACGGCGGCCACCAGTTCGTCTGCCTCGACATCGACATCACCGAACGCAAGCGCGCCGAAAGTGCGCTGCTCGCCAGCCAGCAGGAACTCGAAACGATCTTCAACGCCTCGCCGGTCCCGATGTCGGTCTCCGATCTTACGCGCGGCTGCCGCATCATCAAGGTCAACGACGCCTGGGTGCGCAAATTCGGGCACGAGAGCGCGGAGGCCTTCGGCAGGACGGGCAGCGAAGTGGGCATGTACGCCGACCCCGAGGATCGCGCCCGCTTCATCGGCCGCTTCACTGCCGGCGTCGGCATCTACGACGACATGGAATTGTGGCTCCGGCATGCCGGCGGCCAGCAGTTCCTGGCACGGGTATCGGCACGCGTCGTCGAAGTTGCCGGGCAGCGGCTGATGCTGATGGTTTCCGAGGACATCACCGAGGAACGCCGCATGCAGGCCGAGCTGCGCGGCGTGAACGAGGAACTGGAGGCCCGCGTACTGCAGCGCACGGCGGCACTGACCGAAAGCAACAACGAACTCGCAGCGGCCATGGAAAACCTGAAGACGGCGCAGGGCCAGCTGATCCAGTCCGAAAAGCTGGCGGCCCTCGGCCGCCTGGTGGCCGGCGTCGCGCATGAGCTGAACACGCCGATCGGCAACGGCCTGATGGCCGTCACCACGCTCGAATCGCACCACCGTGATTTCACCCAGGCGCTCGCCGAAGGGCTGCGCCGGTCGACGCTGGATGCCTTCGTCACCAACGTCGGCACTGCCGCCGACATCGCCACCCGCAATCTCGAACGTGCGGCGGAACTCATCGCCAGCTTCAAGCAGGTCGCGGCAGACCAGACCAGTTCCCAGCGCCGCACGTTCGACCTGCAGACGGTGATCGAGGAGATCCTGACGGCGATGCGCCCGACCCTGCGTCGCAGCGGGCATCTCGTCGAGACCCTGGTCCCGGCCGGCCTGCGCTTCGACAGCTTCCCCGGCCCGCTCGGCCAGGTGCTGACCAACCTGATCGACAACGCCGTTCGCCACGGCTTCGAGGGGCACGACGGCGGCACGATCCGGATTTCGGCAGCCCGGCTGGACGACGGGCAGGTAGAGCTGCGCGTCGCCGACAACGGCCGCGGCATCGCGGCCGAGCACCTGCCGCGCGTGTTCGACCCCTTCTTCACCACCCGCCTCGGGCAGGGCGGCTCCGGACTCGGCCTCAACATCGTGCACAACATCGTGGTCAGCGTGCTCGGCGGCAGCGTTGCGGCCGAAAGCACGCCCGGAGCGGGCACCTGTTTCATCCTGACACTGCCGGCCACGGCGTCGGTTTCCCATCGACACGAGCCATAGCGATGAGCGACGACTGGCGCCAGCACCCCGACTGCCCGGCGAGCGGCCAGCGCCTGTGCCGCCTCGCCGATGTTCCCGACGGCGGCGGCCATGTGCTCGCCTTCGGCGACGGCGACAAGCCGCTGCGCATCATCGTCCTGCGCAGCGGCGACTGCATCCGCGCCTGGCACAACCGCTGTCCGCATTTCGGCATGCCGCTCGCGCTGAAGGACGAGTGGCTGATCGTCCAGCCGCACGAAAGCTTCAAGTGCAACGTCCACTACGCCCGCTTCCGCTGGCAGGATGGTGTCTGCGACGACGGCGAATGCGTCGGTGAAGCGCTGGTCGCCATCCCCGTCACCCTGCAGGGCGACGAGATCCTCATGGGCGATACCTGCGCCGGTGATCAATTGACCGGATGACCGACACCCTGCCCGCCAGCCCGCTCGCTCGCGCCGCCCATCCACGGTAAAGTGCGCACCTCCCGCCACCCCAACCCTGCCGCCATGTCCACCACCCCTGCATCGAGCGCTCCTCGCGTCGCCGTCATCGGCGGCGGCCCCGCCGGCCTGATGGCGGCCGAAGTGCTGGCCGGAAATGAGTGCCGGGTCGATCTCTTCGACGCCATGCCCTCCGTCGCACGCAAGTTCCTGCTCGCCGGCAAGGGCGGCATGAACATCACGCACGCCGACCTCTACGATCGCTTCGTCACCCGCTATGGCGAGCGTCGAGAGGCACTGCAGCCGATCCTCGACGCCTTTGGCCCGGACGCGCTGCGCGAATGGATCCACAGACTCGGCATCACCACCTTCGTCGGCAGCTCCGGGCGCGTCTTTCCCGCCGACATGAAGGCCGCGCCGCTGCTGCGCGCCTGGCTGCACCGCCTGCGCGAGCAGGGCGTCACCTTCCACATGCGCCACCGCTGGCTGGGCTGGCGCGACGATGGCGCGCTGCGCTTCGAAACACCGGCGGGCGAACTGGCGCACCGCACCGACGCGACCCTGCTCGCCCTCGGCGGCGGCAGCTGGGCGAAGCTCGGCTCGGATGGTGCCTGGGTGCCGCTGCTGCAGGCGCAGGGCGTCGCTGTTGGCCCGCTGAAGCCGGCGAATTGTGGCTTTGATTGCGGCTTCGATGCTGGTTCGTGGAGCACTCACTTCCGCGACCGGTTCGCCGGCGAACCGGTCAAGGGCATTGCCGCACGCGTCGGCGGCAGCGCTGGCCCCATGCGGCGCGGCGAGTTCGTCATCACCACAGGCGGCGTCGAGGGCGGCCTCGTCTACGCACTCTCCGCCGGGCTCCGCGACGCGATCGAGCGCGACGGAACGGCGCAGCTTGAACTCGACCTGATGCCGGACCGCGACCCCGGCCAGATCCTTGCCGAAGTCGCCCGGCCGCGCGGATCACGCTCGCTCGCCAGCCACCTGCAGAGCCGGCTCGGCCTCAAGGGCGTCAAGACCGGCCTGCTGCGCGAAGTGCTCGGCGCCGAAGGTTTTGCCGACACGCAAAAGCTGGCGGCCGCAATCAAATGCCTGCCACTGACGCTGGTCGCACCGCGCCCGCTCGACGAAGCGATCAGCAGTGCCGGCGGTGTCCGCTTCGAAGCGCTCGACGAGCGCCTCATGCTGCGCGCTCGCCCCGGCACCTTCGTCGCCGGCGAAATGCTCGACTGGGAAGCCCCCACCGGCGGCTACCTGCTCACCGCCTGTTTCGCCAGCGGGCGCGCCGCGGCATGCGGCGCGCTCGACTGGCTCAGTAAAACCTAACTTTTCGGATCAGGTGCGAAGCCGCCAGGGAAAGGGTTGGGGCGCACCGAGTAGCGCGGGTCCGGGATGATGCCGCGTGCCATCAGGTTGGCGCGGCTGTCGTAGAAGATCGTGATCACCTCGGACGGCGTGCTGCTGGCGCGCCGGAAGCTGGTGTATTCCGTCGGCGCTGCCATACGCTCGCCGTGGCCGGTGCCCAGCTTCTTCTCCTGGCGCTGCGCCAGCCGCCCCACCGAGTCGGCTTCCGATTTCGCATCGGCACGGGCGCGCCCCTCGGCACTCGCAGCGGCAGGGGCCGGCGCGGAAGGGGCCGCGCTTGCCGATGCCGCATCCGCCGTCTCGCTGGCGCGCTCGTTCGCATACCTCCCGGCGAGTGGCGCAGGCACGGCCACCTGCGGCGGCACTTCCTCGCGGTAGATCGCGACGCCGATCACGCCGGTGTTTTCCGGCCGTCCGGTGCGGCCGGCATAGCTGTCGGCAACGCTGGTGAAGTAGAAGGCCGCCACCTCCTCCATGCTCTTGCGCCAGCCGGCGATCTCGGCCGACTGCCCGGACGAGAGCACATAGCCCGACTGCGACACCGCTGCCGTCTCGCCGCTGATGGCATTGACGCCATCGACCGACAGCACGGACAGCACGCGCCCGCCGGAACGGTTGTTGAGCAGCACCGCATAGCGGTTGCCCGGCGTCCCGGCCACATACAGCTGGCCGCGATGTCGCCAGGTTTCCAGCACCTGGCCGGTGCTGCGGTCGACCACCTTCACGTCCATCAGGGTGCCGGCCGCCGCCGGAAAGCTGGCCGTGCCGCCGGCACAGCCAGCCACGAGCAGCGCGGCCGCGAGGAAGGATCGGGCAGAAGGAAAGCGGTGCGGGCGATTCGAAGCGTTCATGATCATCTCCTTGGGTTGAGGTGATCGTGTAAACGCGGTGGAGGGAGGAACGGGGTCAAGCGACGCGCAAAATCTTCGGCGCCCTTGTACCCCCGCAAGACTCGGGAAACCCGGCTCAGGCCTTCAGAACAATCCGACCGACGTGGCAACTCGCCTGGACCGGGCACTGCCTGCAATTATTTGACAACTCAGCATGAAGGCCATTGGCCCGTTGCTCGGCCAGCATTTCCATCAGTTGCCCCAGATTCCGGAAATCCGGGCCGCCACGTGCCGGAGACGCGTGCCCCAAGAATGAAAGCATCAGCGCCGCCAGTGATGCCTTGTCGCTATCCTGATGAAGCGTCGCCACCACTTCGAGATGGCGAGTCAGCGGACAGTTCAGGCGACGAGTCGAATCCAGGGTATCCAATGGCATCACTATGAGCAGGGCTCGCGTTATTCGCGAATCCCATTTTGCTATGGCGATCGTAAGGGATGAATACCGTGAATGCGGTATTTAACTAACCTGAATACATTACCAACAGCTGGAAATGCCGGATTTCTGCCGAAACTACCGCCTCAATTTTGTCATGTCGTAATCTATCGCAAAACGGGTCACTTCCGCCGTGGTGTGCAGGTTAAGCTTGGCCATCAGGTTCTTGCGGTGGGTCGTGATCGTATTGGTCGACAGCTGCAGGTGCTCACCGATCTGGGCCGACGTCATGCCACCAGCAATCATTTCAAGGACCTGACGCTCCCGCTTTGTCAGGGCCTCAAGCGCTTCACCGCCCGACGGGCGGGATGTCGGGATAGAAGCATTTTCGCGGATCAGCGATTCGATCTGCCGCAACAGATCGAGGCCTTCATCATGCAGGCGCTTGCGCTGACTGACGTCGAAAATGGTGCCTACCATGCGCAACGGATCCCCGCCCGGATCTTGCTGGGTAAGCTTTCCGCGTGCTTCAACCGTGACCCAATGACCATTCTTGTGGCGCATGCGATGTTCGCTTTGAAAATACGAGGCATCGCCTTGCAGGTATTCCATCATGGTACGGTCAAAGTTCGCACGGTCGCGCGGATCGATCAGCTTCAGCCATTGGTTTTCATCCCGCCCCAACTCGTCCGATGCGTACCCGAGCACCTGGGGCCAGCGATCGTCGCCCGTCACCTCGTGGTTCTGAAGGTCCCAGTCCCAGCAGGCAAGCCCGGAACCCGTCAGGGCGGCGTCCAGTCGCGCCTTGCTTTCCCGGAGTTCAGCCTCGATCTGCTTGAGGCTTGTGATGTCCCGTCCAACCGACTGGATTTCCCTCAGCGCCCCCTGATCATCAAAGAAGCCACGATTGACGAACTGCATCCAGCGCAATTCGCCATCGGCGACGAACACCCGGTTCTCGATGATGACGACAGGATTTTCCGGCGACATTTCCCGTAACCGGGCCTCGATCAGGCCAAGATCGTCGGGATGGGCGACCGGGTGCCAGCGCTGGCCGAGAAGTTCCTCCACCGACTTGCCGAATGTTCGACAGAAAACATCGTTGGCGAAGACGAAGCTGCCATCGGGGAGGATTCTGCTGATGACCTCGGTCTGGTCCGCGACGACGGCGCGATATCGGGCTTCACTGTCGCGGATCGCTGCTTCTGCCCGTTTGATGGATGTAATGTCGGTGACCATCACATAGAAACCGAGGACCTGGCCATCGACAAGATTGGGGGTGTAGTCGGCAAGTGCGTATCGGGTCGTCTGGCCATCGGGCGAAGAGATGGCGAGTTCAAAATGCTGACGCTCGCCGCGGAGCGCGGCCTCGATATAAGGGCGAGCCATCTGATAGCGCTCTTCGCCGATCACCTCGCGGATATGCCTTCCCGGCATGGTCGCCGGATCGACGCCAAGCCAATCCAGGTACGCATGATTGCCGAAACCATTGCGCAGATTGTTGTCCCAATAACCGATCATCGACGGCATGTTGTCAAGAATCGATCGCAGGTGATACCCGTCGGGTGACGGCACGACGCTGCCGGGACGAGCACTCAGCAATTCCCTGAGACTCGCGTTTTCCGCTTCCAGCTCGCGGATACGCGTTTCCAGTTGCCCACGAGGTTCCAAGTGTTTATTTGCCACGAGAGTCCCGAATCCGGATGACGGCCAGAATGAAATAAAGCATTCACGTTACAGCTAAAATCCGCGCCGCGCCGGCCATTCGATAAAGACGGGCTGCTGGCACTCCCCCGCCTACCGGAGATCCTCCGGTAGCAGATAGCCCGGATAGGCCTTGCGGAACTCCGCGAGGCGGCGCATCGCCTCTTCCTCACGCCCCTGCCGCCTGAGTGCGCGAATTTCCTCGAGCCAAGCCGGTATTGATGACGACACGTCGCCCCGGACGGCCTCCATTCTGTCCGGGGCAGCAGCCGGTGCCGGTGCAGCTTTCTGCAGTGGCGTGATCGCTTCTGCCTCCCGGGCACGATCAGCGCTTGCCTCAGCCTTCAGGCGTGACGACGGCGTCTCGTTTGACACGGCGGAGACCGGTGGCGGAACGCCTGCGCCCGGCGATGCTGCAGGAGGTGAAGCGACGGCTGCGGCCGCCGGTTCAGGGATGGCCTTCTTCACCACCGCCCGGGACATGCGCTCCGCTGGCGCAGGCGGGATCGACGGAACGCTGTCGGCGCGCGTAG
>JAKJEY010000072.1 GCA_022705165.1 Pseudomonadota bacterium | reverse complement strand
GCTGTGCGAGGTGATGGCTGAACACGAGGTGAAGTCGCTGGTCTTTTCCTCGTCGGCGACAGTCTATGGCGATCCGCACCAGGTGCCGATCCGCGAGGAGTTTCCGCTCTCGGCGACGAACCCGTACGGCCGTTCGAAGCTGATGGTGGAGGAAATCCTGCGCGATGTGGTGGCGGCGGACAATACGTGGCGGATTGCGCTGCTGCGCTATTTCAATCCGGTCGGCGCGCATGCGTCGGGAATCCTCGGCGAGGATCCGAACGGGATCCCGAACAACCTGATGCCGTTCATCACGCAGGTGGCGGTGGGTAAGCGCCCGGAGTTGTCGGTCTTCGGGAACGACTATGCAACGCCGGACGGTACCGGTGTCCGCGACTACATCCATGTCGTCGATCTGGCGCGCGGCCATCTGGCGGCATTGGGTGCGCTGGCACGGGCGCCCGGCGTGCTGACGGTCAACCTCGGCACCGGCCGCGGCTATAGCGTGCTGGAGGTGATCGCGGCCTTCGAGCGCGCCAGTGGCCGCAAGGTGCCTTACCGCGTCGTCGCCCGGCGGCCGGGTGACATTTCGCAGTGCTATGCCGATCCGACGCTGGCGCGCAGCCTGCTGGGCTGGACGGCGGAACGCGGTCTCGACGAGATGTGCCGCGATTCGTGGCGCTGGCAGGAGTGGGCGGCGGCGAACGCCGGCGACTGATTTCCGCACGGACCCGCCTGCCGGAGATTTCCGGCGCATCAGGTGGCGATGCCGCACCGCATTGGCTGCGGCATACAAAATTCCCGATTTGCATATTTGCATGGCATCTTCTACGATGCGGCCGTGATGATGTCATCCGGATATCGACAGGCCTTGTCGCCGGCTTCGATTCCCGCTGACGCTCCCCGACATCCGCGGTGCATCACACCCCCAGCAGTCATTCCTGGCTACACAACCGGAGGTTCCCCATGCAGATTCGCCATCAGATTCGTATTGCCGCAGCATCCATCCTCGCCATCGGATCTTTTTCGCTGGCCGGCAGCGCCTACGCCGGCGCCGACGATTACTTCCTGAAATTCGACGGCATCAATGGCGAGTCCAAATCGAAAGGACATGAGCACTGGATTGACCTGCAGTCGTTCAACTGGGGGGTGACGGCGACTGCCGGCGGGATTGGCGGTGGCGGTTCAGGCGCAGGGAAGCCGCAATTCTCGGATTTCTTCTGGACGCAGCAACTCGATTCGAGCCTGACCGGGCTGTTCTCGAGCATCTCGGGTGGCAAGCACATCAAGAATGCGATCGCCGATTTCACGACTTCGGTGGCGGGTGAGGCACCGGTCACCTATTTCAAGATGACGTTCGACAATGTCCTGCTCACCAGTCTGAACCTGTCGGGCAGCAGCGGCAGTGCGCTCGGCCTCGCGGGCTCCTTCTCCTACGGCAAGGTGACGCTCGATTACTGGGAACTCGACAAGACGGGCAAACCCGGTACGCATTCGCAGGCCTGGTACGACCTGAGCAGGCAGCAGGGTTCGCTGCCGAACCTGTCGATGCTCTTCGCACGCGGGATGGCAGGGCCGCAGATCGCGATGGTGCCGGAGCCGGAAACCTATGCGCTGCTGCTGGCAGGCCTGGGATTGATGGGGACGGTGGCGCGGCGGCGCCGCAAGTTGTCCGCCTGACCGCAAACCCCGCTTCGGCGGGGTTTCTGCTTTCCGGCAGGCAAGACCTCAGTAGCTGCAGGTGATCTTGACGGCGTAGCCGACGGTGTTGGCTCCGCGGGCGTGGCGGACGAAGCAGTCACGCTCGTCGAGGCCGCCCGGCCCCATCGGGAGCTGGCAACCGATCAGCGATCCGGGCGAGGTGAAGCTGACTTCGGCGGGCAGGGCGCCGCCCTGGAGCAGGGCCGGCAGGTCGCTGCAGGTGTTGACGAGGTGCCGGATCGGCGTTGCCCGCGCCGGGTCGATCGCGGATACCGAGAAATTGAGGGCGGTGGCGCTGCTGAGGGCGCCGGCTACCGACTGGGCGACGGCATCGCCGGCGTTGTCGGAGAGGTTCACGAAGCGTGGCAGGGCCGTCGCGGCGAGGATGCCGAGGATGACAACGACGACGATCAGTTCGATCAGCGTGAAGCCGCCCGTTCGCCTGGGTTTTGCCGACATCGCTGACATGGGTCGTTCGCTGCGTCCTGAGAATGATCCGGAGTTGGCACTATAGCCCAAGGCCACTGGCCCGGCAGCCTCCCGGCTTAGTCCGATCGTACTATTGCCGTTGCCCGCCCCGGGGGCTATCTTGCAGCTTCGCTCAATCCGGTGTCATGACGCTCCCATGAAAAGCATGCTGAAGAAATCCCTGTTCGCACTGGCCGTCGCCGCAAGCTTCGCCGTGCCGGCACAGGCCGACGAGATCCGGTTCGAAACCGGCTACACGACCAACTGGGAAGAAATTTCGCCCAGTTTCGGCAGCGTCGCGGGCTTGCTCGACGTCACCTATCTGGATCCGCAGCGCGGCACCAGCAGCCTCCGCTTCTGGGCCGGCGACTACAGCGGCCGCCCCGCGGCCTTCGCCGGCACGACCGACGGCGGCAGCACCGGCTTCATCACCCTGACCCCGACTGCCGGCAACAAGGTGAGCCTCGTTTCCTTCTTCCTCGGCAGCTATGTGAATGCCAACCGCGGGACGAGCTATTTCATCGACGATCTGGCCACCCCGGGCGTCGATTTCGCGTCGGGTGCCATCACCGTCGGTGCACCCGGGCTGACCGTGACGTCGGGGATCTCTTCGGCGACCGGCATCCGCATCGGCTTCGGCCCCAATGCCTACAACGTCGGCATCAACAACATCAATTTCTCGGTGACGCCGGTTCCGGAACCCGAGTCCTTCGCGCTGTTCTTCGCCGGCCTCGGCCTGATGGGCGCCGTCGCCCGCCGTCGCACGAAGCGCGCGGCCTGATCACCGGCCGCCGTTCCCCTGCAGACCCCGCCTCCCGGCGGGGTTTTCGTTTGTAGCACCCGCAGCGACGTCGGCTATGATCGTCGGCATGGGACGTCTCCTTTTTTCGCTTTTCCTGCTGCTGGCATTGGCCGCGCCGGCACTGGGCGTGCCGACCTTCATTCCGCCGCGGACAGGACTCGTTGCCGAGGATATCGGGCTCCTGATCAACGAGGACGATCCGCTCTCGCGTGCGGCCGGCGCCCATTACCAGAAGGTGCGGCGAATTCCGGAAGGCAATGTGATCCGCCTCCATTTCGCGCCCGGGCAGCCGGCGATCGCGCCGGAAAAATTTGCAAGGCTGAAGCAGCAGATCGATGCGGAAACGCCGCGGCACGTGCAGGCCTACGCCGTGGCGTGGACGATGCCGTACCGGGTCGGTTGCATGTCGCTGACCTCGGCGCTGGCATTCGGCTTCGACGAGCGCTTCTGTTCCACGCAGTGCGGCCGGACAGCGGGGAGCCCGTACTTCAACGCTGCGGGCAGCTATCCGTTTGCGGAGCACGGCCTGCGGCCGGCGATGATGCTGGCCGGTCGCGACGAGGCGGCGGTGAGGCAGCTGATCGATCGCGGTGTCGCTGCGGACGGCACGTTTCCGGCCGGTCGCGCCTATCTGCTGAGCACGACCGATCGGAACCGCAACGTGCGTTCCGCCCATTTCGAGCAGACGGTGAAGGCCCTCGACGGTCTGCTGCCGGTGGAAGTGCTTGCCGCCGATACGATCACGGCACGGCAGGATGTCCTGTTCTATTTCACGGGCCTCGCCAGCGTGCCGGGGATCGATACGCTGCATTTCATGCCCGGCGCGCTGGCCGACCACCTCACCTCGTTCGGCGGGCAGCTGACGGACTCGAGCCAGATGAGCGCCCTCAGCTGGCTGTCCGCCGGGGCGACCGCCAGCTACGGGACGGTGACGGAACCCTGCAATCATCCCCAGAAGTTTCCGCTGCCGGCCGCCGCCATGCTGTTCTACGTGGGGGGAGCGACGGCGATCGAGGCGTACTGGAAGAGCGTTGCCTGGCCCGGCGAGGGAGTCTTCGTCGGCGAGCCGCTGGCGCGCCCGTTCGCGCCCTCGTTCCACTGGAACAACCCGCATGAGGTGGAGATCCGCTTGTTCGCCGTCCGCCCGGGGACAGTGCAACTCACGCATGCCGCATCGCCGGTCGGGCCGTTCCGGCGCACCGGCCCGATCGCCCCGTTGCGCAAGGGAATCAATCACATCCGGCTTCGCGTCGAGGCGACAGACGGCTTCCTGCGCCCGGTCTTTTCCTACTGACGCCCGCAGCCCCTCAACCCTGCGGGAAGCGCCGTGCTTAGTACCTTTTGGCTATTGTGCAGTGCATGACGACACGTTAGAGTCGCGGCAACTGTCACCATGCATTCGGAGTTTTCCATGCTCGCTTCCGGACTCAAGCAGCTCGCGCTCGGCGTTGCGATGATCGGCGCCGTATCGGTCAGCATGCCTGCCGCGGCGAACACCTACAATCTCGGTACGCTGAACACGACGATCGGCCAGTCGAACATCGGGGTATCCGGTGAGTTCGACGACACCTTTTCGTTCGTCGCCGGTTCGCAACCCGGCGTCATCGGAGGCATTACCGGTATCGACCTGTTCGGCAACCTGCAGGTGCAGTATCGCCTCGGCGTCGGCGCCCAGCCGGCCTGGTCGGCCTGGTCGCTGCTCTCGCCGGTGCCGTCCGCACCACTGACGCACGTGTTCTCGTTCTCCGGCAGCGCCGGCAACCTGACGCCGCAGCAGACCTACTGGTTCGAGTTCCGCGGCGAAACGACTGCCGCTGTCTACTCGGTCACGCTGGCGCCGGTGCCGGAACCGGAAACCTATGCCCTGCTTCTGTCGGGGCTGGGCCTGATGGGCGTGATCGCCCGTCGCCGCAAGAATAACGCCTGAGGATTCGCAATGAAGAAAATGCTCCGCCTTTCCCTCGCAGGCGCCGCGATCGCGGCAGCGGGTTCCGCCCACGCACTGAGTTTCCAGACGGTGGCCAACGCGTCGTTCTCCGAGTATTTCTATGTCACCCCGGACAACACGAACAGTCTCGCGCTGCTGGTGTCCGGCCTGGAAGCGCAGTTTCAGTCCCTGAATTTTTCGATCGGCAGCGTCGGCCTCAACGTCGGTTCCATGTCATTCGGCGGCAACCTGCTCGCCGTTTTCAACGATCCGGCGAACAACGCTTTCACGCTGCAGGGCAATACGCCCTATCTGCTGCATATCGAGGGTTTCACGAAGGCCTCGCCGCCGGGCGGCAACGGCCTGGTGTCGATCTCGGCCATCAATGCCGAAGTCAGCCCGGTGCCGGAATCGGATGCCTACGCGATGCTGCTGGCCGGCCTCGGCCTGATGGGCGTGGTGGCCCGCCGCCGTTCCCGCCGCTGAACGCAGACGGATCCCCCAGCGAAAAGGCCGGTTATCCGGCCTTTTTTGTTGCTGGTACCCGCCCGGCGGATTGCCGGGTCGCGACGTGAAAAAAGGAGCCGCCCGGGCTCCTTTTTTTCTGCACCGAACGATGCTTCAGGCTTGTGCCCGGCGACGGCGCACAACGACGCCCATCAGGCCAAGGCCGGCCAGCAGCAGGCCGTAGGTTTCGGGCTCCGGCACGGGGCTGACGGAGACACGGATCACCATGTCGTCGAAATCCTTGTCGCCGGCGGTATCGTTGAAGAGGATCAGGCCGCTTTTCCTGTCCTGCGACAGGATCAGACCGGTGCGGACGTCGCCGTTGTTGAAGGCGGTGCCGGTGCCCTGCGACTTGAAGAAGTAGCTGAGCGCCCCCGACTGCACCGTATTGAAGGTAAACGACGACCCGAGCGGGTTCGTACCGGCCTTCAGTTGCTGTCCATCGACCAGGTTGCCGACGACGAAGGAGCGGAACAGGTTCTCGTAGGAAGCCTCGCGACCGACGAAGGTGTAGGTCACGTTGGCAGGGCCGCTGAGGTTCAGCGTGCCGCCGTTCTGCATGTGCGTCGTATCGTAGGCCGCTGCGTTGAAGCCGCTCCACCAGGACGGATTGAAGGTTCCCTGTACGCCGACGAGCGTGGCATTGGCGCCACCTGCGAAGGTCAGTTCCGGGGTGGAGGCGCTGGCGCCGGCCGACAACAGTGCGCTACAGGCGCCGACAATCGCGGCAAAGCGGGATAGTGTTTTCATGGAGTTCACCTGCCAAGTTGATCGCGCGATTGTCGCGGCGCGGCGACACACCGGCAATAGCCCGTTCGGCCCCTGTGCCGGCCGTGCTATTAGCCCGATCGGACTATGCCGGATCGGGACAGCCCGGGTTTCCGGAAGCCTGCGCAGTCAGGCCGCCTGCTTGCACCCGGTTTCGCGGGCGAAGACGATGAGCAGCAGCGACAGGACGATCGCCCCGAAGATCAACGAAAAACCGGCCTGATAGGCCGCGGCATCGTAGATGCGCGCACCGCCGGCGGTGCTGCCCAGCCAGTGGCGGTCGAGGATCCAGCCGACGCCGGGCTGCAGGAACATGCCGCCCATCAGCGGCCCCATGTTGCAGACACCGGAAGCGGTCCCCATCAGCCGTGCCGGCACCGACTCCTTGGCGAAGGCGAAACCGATGATCAGGTTGCCGCAGGCGAAGCCGGAGACGATCAGTACACCGACCAGCGCCCAGATCGGCAGGGGCAGGTAGATGACGATGCCCCAGCCGATCAGCGCTACCACCGTGGTGATCACATAAAGTGGTTTGCGCCGACCCATGCGTTCGGAAAGTGCGCCGAGAATCGGTCCGCCGAGCGCCCAGGAGACGAGCAGCGTCGAGGTGATGGCGGCGGCGGTCTTGGTATCGAGCCCGTGCACCTGCTTCAGGTAAGGCACGCCCCAGAGGCCGGCGAAGGTGAGCACCGAGCCGGCAACGCCGATGGGGACGATGACGAGGATCCAGGTGTTGCGGTACGAGAGCACCTGCATCAGGCCGTGCCAGACGGAACCATGATGCGTGCCGCCGGCCGCCGGCGCCGGCGCATGGCTTGCGTAGCCGCGTTCGCTCGGATCGTCGCGCACGAACAGGAAGATGGCGAGGCAGAGCGCCGCCGTCACGATGGCCGTCACGACCATGACCGGTCGCCAGCCGAAGGATTCGACCAGCAGGCGCAGGGGCACGCCGGCGACGACGCCGCCACAGACCCCGCAGAAGAGGGCGACGCCGGAGGCCAGTGCGAACTGCTCGGGGCGGAACCAGCGTGTCGCCAGTTTCAGCATGGAGACGAAGGCGACGGCGACCGAGGCGCCGATCAGCAGGCGCCCGGCATTGGCCCAGAAGATCGTCGGCGCGAAGGCGAAGAGGAAGGTGCCGAGTGCCGCGACACCGGCACCGACGGTCAGCAGGCGGCGCGGCCCCCAGCGGTCGGCGATGATCCCGGTCGGGATCTGCATCGCCACATAGGAATAGAAATAGAAGGCCGAGAGGTTGCCGAGCGCCGCAGCGCCGAGCGCGAAATCCGCCATCAGCCGGTCGGTGATCACCGCCGGCGCAACGCGCTGATAGAAGCCGATCAGGTAGAGCAGGGCGCCCAGCCCCCAGACGCTCCAGGCAAGCAGGGCCGGCGGGTAACGGCGTTCGCTCACGCGGCGACACCGGCGGCTGCCGGACAAGGAGAGGAGACGGGACAAGGAAGCACGAGCATCATCGGGCGGGAAAGCGTTGGCAGGATTGGCGGGGCTGCGGCACAGGCGTTTCGATTATCACACAGCGCGCCGGGAAGGCTCCTGCGCAGTATTACTGACAGCGCCCGGCACCAATCGGTGCCGGGAGCCGACTTCAGCTCTGCTCCCACGGCAAGCCATCCACCCGCCAGCCGTTGATCACATTGCGGTGCATGTGCTCGTCGCGATCACCCTCGAAACCGTAGCGGACGTTGATCACGTTCTGGAAACCCTCGCTCTCGAGGTGTTCGCCGGCCTCGACCGAGCGGCGACCGCTGCGGCAGATGAGGACGACCGGCCGCTGCGGGTCGCGGTCGACCTGGCGCCAGATTTCGGCGGCAAAATGCGGATTGATCTCCCAGTCCTCGCCGTCGTTCCAGGCGACGTGGATGGCGCCGATCGGATGGCCGACGAAGTAATACTCGATCGTGCTGCGGCAGTCGATGAACACCGCATCCGGGTGCTGGTGAAGGAAGGTCTGGGTTTCGGTCGGGGTGAGGTGCCGCATGGTTATACTCCGCTAAGAGCGAACGATTCTACAAGGATGTCCAACATGATCAAGCGACTGCTGACCGGGCTCATCACGCTCGCCGCCACGATTCTGCCCGGGTGTGACGCAATATTTCTCGACGAGTTCAAACCCGGCATCACGACCAGCGCCGAGGTCGAAAAGCGCATGGGCCGCCCGGCCGCCGAGTATTCGAATGCCGACGGCAGCATCACCTGGGAGTACAACCGTCAGCCGCAGGGCATCCATACGCACATGCTGACCTTCGATGCCCGGCAGATCCTGCTGCGTATCGAGCAGGTCCTCAGCGACAAGAACTACGCGAAGATCAGCAACGGACTCGACAAGGCGCAAGTGCAACGCATCCTCGGCAAACCGGGCAAGACGAACGTGTTCGCCATGAAGCGGGAAGAGGTCTGGGACTGGCGCGTCGATGGCACGCCGAACAGCGAGGAATGGCACTTCTACGTGCACTTCTCGACCGACACCGGTCTCGTCGTGAATACGACGAAGATGATGCTGCAGCGCGGCGGATGATGGCGAAAGACAAGCCCCGGAAATCAGGCCATAATCATCTGAAACTGCTTAAGCCCGAAACGGATATGTTGCCCCTTGTCGAAAATCGCCGTGCCGATATCGCCGAACTCTGTCGCCCCCTGCACGTAAGACGCCTGGAGCTCTTCGGTTCGGCCGTTTCTGGCCACTTCGATCCCTCGGTGAGCGATCTTGATTTTCTCGTCGAGTTCGACGAACTGCCACCGGCGGTTTATGCCGATGCCTGGCTGGATCTGCAGCAGGCTTTGCAGGAAATGTTTGGCCGCCCCGTGGATCTGGTGACCCTCGCATCGGTACGCAACCCGTATTTCCGCGCCCAAGCCGTGGCGAACCGCGAAACGGTCTATGCGGCCTGAAGCGAAGAAATATCTCTGGGATGCCCACGAGGCAGCGCGACTGATCCGACGCTTCGTCGCGGACAAATCCTTTGCCGACTACCAGGGCGACGACATGCTTCGGTCGGCGGTGGAGCGTCAGTTCGAGATCATCGGTGAAGCACTCAATCTTATGTCCAAGATTGATGCCGCAGTTGCCGCAGACATTCCGGAACTGGGTCGCATCGTCGCGTTCCGCAATGTTCTTATCCACGGCTATGCCACCGTTGACGATCGACTGGTCTGGGGCATCGTCGAGGGGAAGCTGCCGCTGCTGGACGCGGCCTGCGAAAAACTACTCGCAGACAACTGAGCGCGACTAAAAAAGAATCACCTGCCGCACGGCATCGCCCGCAGCGAGGCGGTCGAAGCCCGCGTTGATCTCGTCGAGCGACAGGCG
>JAKJEY010000071.1 GCA_022705165.1 Pseudomonadota bacterium | reverse complement strand
TCTTCTCGACCGGCGGCAAACCCAGCAGGACGGGGTCGACGCGCAGCGGTGTCATGGCCTGCGCAGCAGCCTCGCCGGCAACAATACCGAGAAGGCCGCAGCAGGCGATCAACGCCAGCGGTCTGTTGCGCGAGCAGGGCATAGGGTGGAATGGGCTTTCTCTGCCGACCCCCTGCCATGGCAGGCAGAGTCCGGGTGTTAAAATCGCGCTATTTTAGCATCAAGGAGCCCGGGATGCCCCGACTTCAGGCGATTCGTGAATGGGTAGCCGCCCAGTTTCCAGGCCAGGCCTTCGAGCTTGCGCCAGCCTCGGCCGACGCCAGTTTCCGCCGCTATTTTCGTGTCACGCTGGCCGATGGCACGACGCGCATCGTCATGGATGCGCCGCCCGAGCACGAGGACTGTCGCCCCTACCTGAAAATCGCCCGACTCTTCGCCGACGCCGGGGTGCATGTGCCGCAGATCCATGCCGAAGATCTGGCGCAGGGATTCCTTCTGCTCTCCGATCTCGGCAACACCACCTACCTTGCCGCCTTGAACGCGCACCCCGAGGGTGCGGCCGCGCTCTACCGCGAGGCCAATCTCGCGCTGGTACAGATCCAGCAGGCCAGCCGTCCCGGCGTTCTGCCGGAATACGACCGCGCACTGCTCGAACGCGAACTGCAGCTCTTTCCCGACTGGTACATCGCCCGCCATCTCGGCGTGACGCTGAACGAGAATCAGCGGCAGACGCTCACCACGATCTTCGAGAAGATCCTCGCCAGCAATCTCGCGGAGCCGAAGGTCTTCGTGCACCGCGACTACCACTCGCGCAACCTCATGCTGAGCGCGCCGAATCCCGGCATCCTCGATTTCCAGGACGCCGTCTACGGCCCGATCAGCTACGACCTCGTCTCGCTATACCGGGACGCCTACATCAGCTGGGAAGAGGAGCAGGAACTCGACTGGACGATCCGTTACTGGGAAGCGGCGCGTGCCGCAAAGCTACCCGTCCATGACGACTTCTACGATTTCTGGCGCGATTACGAATGGATGGGCGCGCAACGCCAGCTCAAGGTGCTCGGCATCTTCGCCCGTCTCAACTATCGCGACGGCAAGGCGCAGTATCTCGACGACATGCCGCGCGTGATGGCCTACCTGCGCCGCACCTGCGAACGCTACATCGAACTGAAGCCGCTGCTCCTGCTGCTGGACGAACTCGAGAACCGGCAGGCACAGGTCGGCTATACGTTCTGATGAAGGCGATGATCCTCGCCGCGGGTCGTGGCGAGCGCATGCGCCCGCTCACCGACCACACGCCGAAGCCATTGCTGGTCGCGGGTGGCAAGCCGCTGATCGTGTGGCACATCGAGCGGCTGGCCGCCGCGGGATTCCGCGAACTCGTCATCAACCACGCGCACCTCGGTGAAAAACTCGAAGCGGCGCTCGGTGACGGACGCCAGTGGGGCATACATATCGACTGGTCGCCGGAGCCCCCGGGCGCGCTCGAAACCGCCGGCGGCATCGCGAAGGCATTGCCGCTGCTCGGCGACGATCCGTTTCTCGTCGTCAACGGCGACATCTGGTGCGACTGGAATTTTCAGCGCGCCCGCAGTCTCGCTGACCGCCAGGCGCACCTCGTCATGATGGACAACCCGGCGCATCATGCCGGCGGTGATTTCAGTCTCAATGGCGAACAGCTCTGTCTTGCCGACGGCGGCCCCACGCTTACCTACTGCGGAATCGGCATCTTTGCCCCGGCATTCTTCGCCGACGTTCCGCGTGGCGCGGCAATGAAATTGCGCCCGCTGCTCGACGCTGCGATCCCGCGTGGTATTGTCACCGGTGAACGCCATACAGGCCGCTGGGTCGACGTCGGCACGCCGGAACGACTCGCCGCCCTTGATCGGGAGCTTTCCCCCCAATGACGCACAGCCCTTTTGCCGCCCGCCGCCAACACCTCGCCGACCAGATCGGCAATGGCGTCGCCATCATCCCGACGGCCCCGGAGCGAGTGCGCAACCGTGACACGCACCACCCTTACCGCTTCGACAGCTACTTCTGGTACCTCACCGGTTTCCCCGAACCGGAAGCCGTACTGGTAGTGGCGGGAGGCGACAGGCCGCAATGCATCCTCTTCTGCCGGGAAAAGAATGAGGAGCGCGAAATCTGGGACGGCTATCGCCATGGTCCTGAAGGTGCGCGCGAAACCTTCGGCGTCGACCTCGCCTATCCGATCGGCGAACTCGAGCAGCGCCTGCCAGAGCTCATCGCCGATCGCAGCGCGCTGTGGCATTCTCTCGGCCACGACAGTGAATGGGATACGCGCATCGCCGCCGCCCTGAACGCCGTGCGTGCACAGAGTCGCGCCGGCAAGCGCGCACCGCGCGAGATCCGCGACCTGCGCGCCGTACTCGACGGCATGCGTCTGATCAAGGACAGCAGCGAGATCGGTACGATGCGCCGCGCCGCCGCGATCAGCAGCGCCGGCCACGCGCGCGCGATGCGCCATTGCCGCCCGGGCATGGCCGAATACGAACTCGAAGCCGAGCTCACGCACGAGTTCCGCCGCCGTGGCGCCGCCGGCCACGCCTACACGCCGATCGTCGCCGGTGGCGCCAATGCCTGCGTGCTGCATTACATCGAGAACGATCGCATCCTGCCCGAGAATGCGCTCGTACTCATCGATGCGGGCTGCGAACTCGATGGTTATGCTGCTGACATCACACGAACCTTCCCGGTCAACGGCCGCTTCTCGCCGGCGCAGCGCGACTGCTACGAGATCGTGCTCGCCGCGCAGGAGGCGGCCATCGCCGCCGTCCGTCCCGGCGCTTCCTTCATGGCCTATCACGAGGCAGCCGTGCGCATACTCGCGCAGGGCATGGCCGACCTGAAGCTACTGCCCGGCAGCGTCGACGCCGTCATCGAGAGCGAATCGTACAAACGCTTCTACATGCACCGCACCGGCCACTGGCTCGGTCTCGATGTGCACGACGCCGGCGAGTACAAGGAAGACCGCGAGGGCGGCGAGTGGATCAAGCTCGCACCGGGCATGACGCTGACCGTCGAGCCTGGTCTCTACATCCGGCCGGCTGCCGACATCCCGCAGGAACTTCACGGCATCGGCATCCGTATCGAGGACGATGTGCTGGTCACTACCGGCGGCTGCGAGGTCTACACCGACGCACCGAAGACGGTCGCCGACATCGAGGACGTGATGCGCCGTGACTGAGGCCGCACCCGTCATCGAAACCGATATCCTGATCGTCGGTGCCGGCCCGGTCGGCATGACGCTGGCACTGGCGATCCGCGCTTCCGGCGCGCCGCTGCGTGTGCGCCTGCTCGATGCGCGCAAGCGCGGCAGCCATGCCGGCGATCCGCGCGCGCTCGCACTCTCGCATGGCACGCGGCAGCTGCTCGAACCGCTCAACGCATGGAATGCTGCCGCCGGCACGCCGATCCACGACATCCACGTGTCCCAGTCCGGCGGCTTCGGACGCACCGTGATTACCCGTGAGGAACAGGGTGTTCCTGCGCTCGGGTATGTGATGCGTTACGGCGATCTGGCAGCAGCCCTCGCCGCACGTATCGCGGATGACCAGGTACTCGACGAATGCTCGCTGCACGGCATTGAACTCCGCCGCGACCATGTCATCGCCACCGTTGAACGCGGTACCGACACGCACCGGATCCGGGCCGGTCTTGTCGTTCATGCCGAAGGCACTCCCGCGGACAGCGCCGACGTGCGCGTGGCTGACTACCGGCAGCATGCCGTGCTTGCAGAGGTTCGCCCGCAGCCCGCTCACGGCAATCGCGCATGGGAGCGCTTCACGCCGGATGGCCCGCTGGCATTGCTGCCGATCGGCAATGATTATTCGGTCGTATTCACCGTACCGCCGCACAAGGCCGATGCATTGATGGCCATGAGCGACGCGGCATTTCTCGACGCGCTGCAGCGCCAGTTCGGCAATCGTCTGAAGTTCACGGCCACCTCGCCACGTGCGCGCTTTCCGCTGGCATTGCGACTTCGACGCGAGCTCGTAGCGGAGCGCGAAGTATGGATCGGCAACGCCGCGCAGACGCTGCATCCGGTTTCCGGACAGGGGTTCAACCTCGGGATTCGCGATGCCTGGGAACTCGCCTCGCAACTCGTCAACCGCGACGCCGACATGCTCGGCAGCGTGGCGGAACTTGATCGTTACGGCGCCGGAAGACAGCTCGACCGTTTCGGCAGCGCATTGTTCACGGACGGCATCGTTCGCAGCTTCTCGAACAATCTCTTGCCATTGAAGCTGGCACGCGGACTCGGACTCATCGCTCTCGATGCCTGCAAGCCGGCCAGAAAGTTCGTGGCCGGCCGCATGATCTGGGGCGCACGCAACTGGCTCTAGCCCAATGGGCTGACGTCAAAATCTTCGGGCGGCAGACCGGCCCGGTGTCGTTCCCACATCTTCTCGTAAGCGCGCTCCATCTCGCGCACGCGCCCCTCATTGTCGAACAATCGCGACTGCCCATGCTGCAGTGTCGTCAGGATATCGCTGCGCCAGTCCCTGTCACTTGCGAACCGCGCAGCCAGCGCAACGAACCCGGCGCGATCATCGGCGACCAGGGCCTGCAGGCCACACAAGCGCAGCATCGACTCCGAGACGCGCGCGACCACATCAGTGCCACGCATCGTCAACGCAGGCACCCCTGCTGCCAGCGTGTCGGCGACCGTGGTGTGGCCGTTGTAAGACAGCGAATCCAGGAACAGATCCGCAAGCCGGTAGCGCGCCAGATTCGCGCCCCTCGGGACCATGGGTGCAAACACCAGACGTGACGCAAGCCCACCGGCCGCTTCGGCCGCCGCGCGCAGATTGCGTTCGACCTGCGGCGTCTCCGCGAGCAGCCAGAGCACCGCGTTCGGGATTGCCTCCAGGACCTGTAACCACAGCGCGAAAGAAGCCGGATCGATCTTCCTCGGCATGTGCAGGGCGTTCAGCACGAAGGCCTCCTCCGGCAATCCGGCCGCCTGCCTGGAGGGAATGTCCCCGGAGAGGTCCGGCTTCTCGCAGAGCGAGAAAAAGGACGGCAGGTACGCGATCTTCTCATCCCAATACGGTCTCGTTTCCGCGTTTAGCGTCACGCGATCGAGCAAGGTGTAATCGATCCATGGCGCTCCCTGGGTGCCCATGAAGCCGAGGTAGGCAACCTGTACTGGGGCCGGACGCAAGGCCATCGCCTCGGGTCGGCCGTAGAGGGTATAGCCGGAGAGGTCGACGAGTATGTCGATACCGTCCATGGCAATCGCCTGACCGATGACGACACCGGAGAATGCCGAAACATCGCGGAACACATCGGCGCCGGCCTCGGCACGTCGCCGCTCGCGGCTGCCATCATCGGGCCCCGTCGAATAGGCATAGACCTCGAAACGATTTCGGTCGTGCAATTCGAAGAGCCCACCGATCAGGTACGCGACAGCGTGCGCACGCAGATCGCCCGACAGGTAGCCAATACGCAGACGTGCATTTCCTGCCTTGTGTGGCCTGACGAAATTGCCGCGCCCGAGCGGCGAGCGGATTCGACGCGCCACGTTCCTTGCCAGCGACCGACGACATGCATCGGCCACCGGAATCCCGAGGGAAATGTAGGCAAAGTCGGGGTTGTCGATCGCCACCCCGCCTTCGCCGCACACCAGCTCGCCGAAGCGGCGGGCGAAAGCGGCGTAATCGTTCCAGTCGCAACTACGAAGGCGGTCATAGCGGGAAAAAATGAAAATCCGCTCGGGACTCAGCTCCGGGTAGGCGCTGATGCTGTCCGTCCGCAGCGGACTCACGTAGCCGGAAAGAAGCTCGGGATCCAGCGTCAGCGCCCGGTTCATTCGTTGCCGCGCCAGCGTCAAATCCCCAAGCGCCGACAAGGCCACACCTGCAGAAAACTCGGCCTTCGCGTTACCGGGCGAAAGCGCCAGGGCAGCCTCGAAATCATCGAGCGCACGCGAAAATTCGGCTGCACCGAGAAGCACGTCGCCACGATTGAAATGCAAGGCCGCATTGCCGGGATCTCGCTTGAGGGCAATATCGCAGGCCGCGACAGCTTCCGGGATGCGCCCCGTACGCGCCAGCAGCGGGCCGAGATTCAGCAAGGCCCCTGCATGCTCCGGCGCGATCTCGAGGACCCGCTGATAGCAGTGCAGCGCTGCCGGCAAATCGTCCAGCGCGGCAAGGACCACGCCGGTATTGAACAGCGCCATCGCATCATTCGGCGAGAGGCGCAGCGCGCTCTCGCAGGCCCGCAGCGCCCCCTGCAGCAGCCCGAGTTCGAAGCGCAGCGTCGCGACGGCCCCCCATGCCTCGACGCTATCCGGACCGAGATCGGCGGCACACTCGAAGGCGTGCAATGCCGCCTCACGCTCCCCTGCCGCATGTAGTGCCTGACCGAGATGGAGCATTCCGGCAAAATCGGCCGCAGCGCCTGTGGCCTCCCGGCTGCGGAGTTGCTCTTTCAGCATTGCATCGTTGTTCGGCTCGATTTCGGTTCCCCAGATACGCGTACGCTTCCCGAATATTAGCGGACCTCTCCACGTCAGTGCTCGTTCGGGTTCCTACGCTAGAATGCCCGCAGGCCACAATCCCATCGCGCATACATGAACACAGCGGTTCACATCGTCACACGGCTGCATGGCATCGGCGGCGCAGAAACGCACTCCTTCGATCTCGCAAATGCCTTGCGCGAGTCGGGGGTTACCACCACCCTGTGGAGCGATACGCCGAGCCCCTTCGTCGCCCATTTCGGTGGCGTCGCGATCAGCCCCTTCAGCGGTCGCTTCCCGAAGGGTGGCACGCTCATCATCGTCGGCACCTATTTCAGCCTGGAGCCCTGGATCGATCATGCGCGGCCGGAGCGACTCGTCCTCATCTGCGTCAACTCCCACCCGCAGCAACTCTACGCGACATTGGCCGCACTCGACCGGCCAACGCTGCCCCCGGTACAGGTCGCGTTCGTCAGTACGCGCCTGCGCGACACCATGGGTGTCCCGGGGTACATCTGTCCAGAGATCGTCGATCTGAAGCGCTTCCATCCAGCGGCCGGGATGCCGCACAGCGACACGACGATCGGCCGCCTGTCGCGCGACATTCCGGACAAGCATCACCCGGAGGACCCGTCACTTTACAAATTGCTCGGCTGGCATGGCATACGCACCCGGATCATGGGCGGCACCTGTCTGTCCCCCTGCATTCAGGACGAACCGGGCATCGAGCTGCTCGCGATCAACACGGAGCGCCCGGAAGATTTCCTGCGCACGCTGGATGTCTTCTACTATCGGACATCGCCCCAGCTTCACGAAGCATCCGGTCGGGTAATCGTCGAAGCCATGGCTTGCGGGCTCCCCATCGTCGCCCACAGGAGCGGCGGCTACACCGACTGGATCGAGCAAGGCAGGAACGGCTACATCTTCTCTACGCAGGAAGAAGCGTACGAACTGCTGATGCGATTGCATCACGCACCGGCGGAGCGACAGCGAATGTCAGAAGACGCCCGTGCTTCGGCCGAAAAAATAGCCGGGCACGGGGCCCGGCTATCGTACTTCAGCTGGCTGACGACGGGAGCCGGCATCAGCGCTTAAACGCTGCAGCTCCCTGTACCTCGCCGACCACGCTGTTGAACTTGTAGGTCAGGCCTGCGTGGGAGGCGTTGGCACCGGCAAAGAAGCCATTGACGAAGGCGCCACCGCTAGCCATGTTGAAGGTCTGCCCCCCCGAACCGGATCCGACCAAGGTGTTCAGGTTGTAGGTGGAGCCACCGATCGGCACATTGACGTTGGCGACGATCGATGTCGCCGAGCCACCGGAGAAGTTCACGTTCAGGGTACCGCTCGGGGCAGAGCCGACGACGCCGGTCGACGAGGTCGGCAGCGTAAACCCGGCGAGCTGGTAAACGGCGGAAATCGTGCCGAGCGCCACCAGATCCGAGGTGGGCGTCGGCTTGCCGGTCACGTAATGGAATTCCTTGAGCGCCTCAGGAGAGCCGTATCCGGTCGGAATCGTCTCACCCTCCGTCCACTTACCCCACCCGATAACACCGTCCATCGAGAAAGAACCGGCGACACTGGTCGCCTTGTAGTCGTAACCCGAGTACGAAAAGCTCTTCAACGTGGAGAACTCGTCGAAAACGGCCGGCGTGCCGGCACCGGTCCCCTGAATGACGGCCGACCCGGATTTCGTCCCGGAATAGGAAACGACGTAATCGCTGCCGGAAACCAGTGGCGCCGACACGGGCTGGATCAGTCCATTGTCCTGACGCTGCTCGCTCGTCGAGAACACCGGCTGCACATCCACGGGCGGCTGCGCCGGATCGAGGCGCGGCTTCACGTCACTGCGTTCGATGCGGGTATTGGGACCGCTGACGGTTGCCGAACTGCCGGCAGGCACCACGGCGCAACCGGCGTTGTTGCAGACCTCGATCATGCCTTCGCCGGTGGAGACGGCGATGCTGTTGGCACCGGTATAGGCAATCGTGAATTCGGTTCCACGAATGCCGATCGTTGCGACGTTGGTCGTAACCTTGTAGGCACTCTTGTTGTTGCGGCCGACGAGTCCGGTGATCGAACGCAGGCCGCCCCGGAGCAGGCTGAAGAATCCCTTCTCCTCGCCATCTTCCTTGCCAGAGAAACGGTAGTTGTCGATCTTGAATTCCGAACCCGGCTGCAGCGAGACCATCCCGCCATCGGTGAAGCGCAGCTGTGCGCGGCCGCCATCGCCGGTGACGACAGCTTCGCCGCTGCCAACCTCGGCTCCCTTGTTGAGGCCGCGCTGCGCCCCTGCGGCGCTGACCGCTGTGACGTTGCCGGAAGCGAAGTCCAGTCGCGCGGCCCCGGCGCCATACGAGAAGGCGGGGTAGACCGCGGCGAGCGCCATCATCAGCGCATGGTTCTTGAAACGGAAAACGGTCGTGATGGGCATGATTCCGCTCCTTGATCAGAACTCGCGACGAACGGTAACCGACACCAGTTCGCGGTTGTATTCGTTGAGTTCCGTATTCGATTCATTGTAGGTCAGTGAGAGTTGCGGCGTGACGCTCCACTCCTTCGACACGTAGTGGGTCGCACCGAACATCAGGCCGTACTGGTTGTCGCGTCGCTTCTTGAGGAAGGACGGATCTTCCTTGTTGTAGGCACGATATTCGTAGGTAGCGCCGCCAAACAGGACGGTCTGCGCATCGTAGTTGTAGCGTCCGCCGACACGGGCACCGACGCCGTCGAAGCCGATCCATGGCACATGGCCATGCTGCGGGCGCTCACCGACGACATAGGCACTGGCAAAAGCCATGACGCCTTCGCGGTAAAGGTGGGCATAGCTGGCACCGCCGACCCAGCGATTCGCATCGCGCACGTCCTGCGTCGGATACTGGAGGTCGGAGTACTGAACGAATGCGCCGACCTGGTTGCGTGCATCGAGGTTGCGCTGCCACTGGCCGGTCAGGCCCGTGTAGTTCCGGTAGCGGCCGTTGTCGACGTAGTACACGCCTGCCTGACCCATGACCGTATAGACATCCTGCCCGACGGTACGCGTGACGCCGACGTTGAAGTCGCCGTTCTGCGTGTCGAACTGCTGCTTGTCGAAATTGCCAC
>JAKJEY010000070.1 GCA_022705165.1 Pseudomonadota bacterium | reverse complement strand
ATCTCTCCCCAACATGCTTCCCGGCTATTTCTGGTCCCGCATTCCGGAGCGCTGGCGTCCGGCCGCACTGCGACTTGGGCTCAACTGGTTTCCTGCCTATCGCGCCACTGGTGCGCGGCTGATCCACGTGTCGGCCGACCTGAAACGAGTCGTTGTCCGCCTGCCGTTCAAGCGTGTCACGAAGAATGGCGCCGGAACGATGTTTGGCGGCAGCCTCTATTCGGCAACCGACCCCATCTACGCGCTGCTGCTGGCGGCCAACCTAGGCCCGGACTACATCGTGTGGGACAAGTCGGCGGCCATCCGCTACCGCAAACCCGGGCGAGAGGCGCTGAGTGCCGAGTTCGTCATCACCGATGACGACATTGCCGGAATCCGGAGCGAAATCGAACGCAACGGCTCGTGTGACCGTAGCTTCACCGTTGCCTTTCACGATAGCGCCGGGGTTGTCCACGTCGAGGTCGACAAGACCATCTACGTAGCCTGCAAGAAGCACTACAAGGCGAAGTTCGCTTCTCTGCCCTGATTATTTCTCGTTGCTGTCCGCCGTCGGTGTTCGCGCGGCACTCAGCGCCTTCGAATAGAGTTCCTGCAAGGATGCGGCTGTCGGATTTCCTGCGAAGCTTGCCCCGATGCGCTTCAGCTCTTCCTCGACGCGGGCGTACTGCCGCAGATCGAAGAGGCCGGCGAGCAGGAATACTTCCGGCAGGATGTCGTCGCCGGTAGTCTGGCTGCGCATCTGCCTGTAGTCGTTTTCGAGGCGCGCGACGGCATCGTGCGGCGGGACGCCGCGCATTCGCATCATCCCGACCCGGCCGTCGGGCGACGCGGTCGGCGTGCGATTCATCTGCCGGGTAACCTCCGGCGGCAGGCTGCGAACCTGGCTCTGCGGCTTGCCGCTGGCGGCCCTGCTTTCGCTCTCGCCGACGACGATGGTGCCGGTACCCTGCCAGCTCTCCAGCCGCGCCTTGCCGACATAGACCAGACTCAATTGCGAGCCGGCCGCCAGCGACAGCTTGTCACCCTCCCGTAGCCGGACAAAGGGTTCGAGCGGCGCCTTGTTCGTGGCGCCAGCGATCTCGAGCGAGACCGCCCCCTGCAGGGCCGTGACCAATACCGTGTCGGCCGATACGGCGAGCGGGGCGAGTGCCAGCGAGCTTGCGAGAAGAATGCTGCGTGCGGATTTGCGCATCTGCGGGTCCTGTTCGTGTTCGTTGCGGTGGCTGCTTCTGTCTCTCTGCAAGCGGGCTCAATGGTCCTCGATGCCGAGCACTGCCAATACCTCGACCGGCGCCTCCCGGCCTTTCACTGCGATCGTCTGGCTGGCGCCGGTGATGATCCCGGAGCCTGCTTCGTCGATTGCAGCACGACTGGCCGCAATGGCGCAGTTCAGCGTCCGCGTCGCACCTTCGAGACGGGAGGCAAGGTTGACCGTGTCACCGATCGCCGTGTACTCCATGCGCTCCGGTGCCCCGATGTTACCGACGACCGCCCGGCCGCTGTGAATCCCCACGCCGATCCCGAAATCGGGCAGATCACGGTCGGCAAACCGTTCCTTCATCCAGGTCGCCATTTCGACGGCGGCGTCACGCAGCGCGATCGCGGCGCGCAGTGCCCGCCGCGCGTGGTCGTCACAGTGCAGCGGCGCGCCGAACTCGGCCATGATCGCATCGCCGATGAACTTGTCAACCGAGCCGCCCTCCTTCTGGACGGCCGTGCAGGCCGCAGCCAGCCAGCGGTTCAGCATCTCCACCACTTCCTCCGGACTAAGCCGCTCGGAGATTGTCGTGAAGCCGCGGATGTCGGAAAAAAGAACCGTGATGCGCACCGCCTCACCGCCCAGCACGGGTGTTTCGTCGCTCTCGAGGAGTCTGGCGACGACATCCTTCGAGACGTAGCGCGAGAACATCCGCCGCACGCGGTCGCGATCCCGTTCGCCGCTGGTGAAGCGCAGGGCGTAGATCGTCAGGAAGAGGAGCAGGGCGGCGAACTGCGCCTGTGCGACGGGAACGACAAGCCATTGCCGATGTGCGACGTGGCCGCCGATCGCAATCACGGCGAGCAGGGCAAGCAGCAGCAGCGCTCCGCGGCCGACGGCAAGGCGCTGCCAGCCGGCGGCGCCGAGCAGCAGGATGACGCCGATCAGCAGGGCGCGGCCGCCGGTGGGCAGTACTTCGACGAAACGTCCGGCGAGCAGTGCGTCAACCGCCTGCGCCTGAATTTCCGGACCACGCATCCATTGCGACGCAAACAGGCCGTGCCCGTAAGGCGTCAGGTGCACGTCATTCGAGCCGCCGTAGGCAACGCCGATGATGACCACCTTGTCCTTGAGTGCGCGCACTTCCGGATCGCTCTCGGCATCCTTCGCAAGCAGACGCCGCAGTGGCAGGCGTGGCACGGTGCCCGGCGGCCCGGCCCAGGCCAGCGGCCACGGCACTGAATCGCGCCTGAACTCCCGGTTGCCGAAGCGCCAGCTGGCGGCATCGTTCGCCTGGCCGCTCGCCTGCAGTGCCAGCAACAACGAGAAGGGGAGCAGGCGTACGCCATCATCCGCCGCCAGGGGCGCGCCCGGTGCCAGTGTGCGCATTTTGCGCAGGATGCCGTCGCTGTCCATCACCAGGTCGGTCGCGCCGACAAAGCGCTCGATCGAAAATTCCGGCAGCACGGCTAGATAGTCCGCTGCCGGCAGCAGTGCCTCGGCGCCACTCTGCATCCCCCCGAGTACGACACGACCGCTGGCGATCTCCTGGCGGAAACTGCGATCGAAGCTGCGCGCGACCTGGCTGTCCTGCCCGGAAATCTTCCCGAACCAGTGCTCAGGGCTGGCGCTGAACAGAAAGTCGAGCCCGACCACCCTGGCCTCGACGTTGCGCAGGACCTGCAGGGCGCGGGCGAAATGCGGCGTCCAGAAAACCAGTGGATCGTCCGGGTGCATGGCGAGTGTCTGGTCATCCAGCTCGACCAGCGCCACATGCGACACCTGCGTTCGCTGCCCGGCGAGGCGGAAGGAGAGATCGCCGTAGGCGGTCTCGATACCCTGCAACCAGCCCGCGCGCGAGACGGCTTCCGACAGGAGTGCGACGATCACGCAGAAAACGATGATCCAGTACGGGGGCTTCTTGGCGAATGAGGGTCCGTGCATGGCCTAGGCAGGAAACGAATCGTCATATTCTAGCGCCGCTCGTGCCGGATCCGGGACGGTGAACAGGCGCGCTGTCTGGCATAATAGCCCGCGACGTCGACTTCACGGAAAGCACTGACCGGCAATGAATCTGGAAGATCTGGCCATCGGCTGGCGCGAAGCGCTCCTGGGCGTCGTCGCCCTGCTGGCACTCTACGTCCTCGTCGTCGTCGTTCGCCTGCGCCGTCTGAAGAAGGCTGCGTCGCCACCTGTCGCGGCTCCCGTGACAGAGGAGGCGACCGGTGATCCCGTTTCGGTATTGGCGGAATCGCCGGCGGGTGTGCCGCTGCAGCGCGTCGAACCCGATTTTCCATGGAATGAACCGCCCGACGCGGCGCCCGTGGCGGAGTCCGCTGTCGACGACGGTGCACGCCAGCGCCTGCAGGCTGCCGAAGCCGAGTTGGGCCAGCTGCGCGACGAGGTCGCGACGATGCGTGGCGAACTGGCCGTGCTGCGCGATGATCTGGCTAAGCAGCTCGAGCGCGTACAGGCGGCGCAGCATGTCGCGCCGATCTATGGCGACGCGATGCAGATGGCCACCGCCGGGTATGATGCGGCAGCGATCGCCGAGCGCTGTGGCGTGGCGCGTGCGGAGGCCGAACTGGTGGTGGCCCTGATCCGCAATCGGGACAAGGGTGTGGAAAATCCGGACGAAAACAGGATCGAAACGATGAGGGAGCGATGAGCGAAGGCGTGAACGCCGGCGGCGTGCCGGAAGACAACCTGAAACAGAAACTGGTGATGCGCGTAGCCTTCGCCGGTGTCCTCATCGCCGTCCTGCTGGCTGCGCTGGCATTCATCGATTACCTGGGCCAGCCGGCCGAGGAACCGGTCGCCAGCGGCCCGACCTTCTCGTCGCCGGTACCGGTGCCGAAGAAGGAGGTTTCACAGCCGGTCAAGAACGCCGAGCCCGCAGCCCCCGCGACCGCTCCCGAAGCCCCGAAAGTAGTGGAAGGTGCCGCCCCCGTACCGCTCGCGGCACCCGCAGCGCCGGCCGCTCCTGCCGCCGATGCGCCGCCAAAGCCGGACGTTGCGCCGCAGCCAGTCTTGCCGCCGAGCGATGCGAAGGCACAGGCGGCACCTGCGCGCGCGGCGACGCGGGCGCAGACACCGGCGGAAGGTACGTCGTCGCAGTTCACCTCCGAGGGCGACAAGCCCCTTCCTGCGGAATCGCGCCCGCAGCCAGCAGCGGCACCCGCCGCTGCTGCTGCAGCACCCCCGGCTCCCCCTCGCCTGTTCTCGGGTTACGCCGTGCAGGCCGGGGTCTTTGCCGACGCCCAGCGCGCAGAAGAGTTGCGTGCCAAGCTGACCCTCAATGGCATCCCGTCGACCATGGAGGCGCGCGTGCAGGTGGGGCCCTTCAAGACCCGGGAGGAAGCCGAGTCCGCCCGCGAGAAAATGAAAGCACTCGGCATCGACGGCATCCTGTTACCGCCGAAAGGTGCCAAGCGCTGAAAACTTGCGCAAGGGCGGCTGAACCGCCGTTGCGGAGAAAGGCTGCCGGGATGTGCCCCGGCTCAGCTCGCAGCGTCCGTGTCGCCTGCGAGCGCTTTTCTGGCGCGCCGTGCAAATACCGACATTTCCTTGGCCGCCTGAACGTCGCCGCGCTTCTCTGCAACGTCTATCCCCTGCTCGTAGGCCGTCACCGCGCCTGACAGGTCTCCCGTCTCCGCGAGTGCCTTGCCGAGCATCTTCCAGCCCGCCGAGTAATGAGCGTCCCGCTCGACCGCTTCGCGAAAGCGCACGGCGGCAGCGGCGGCATCCCCGGCCTTGAGCAGTTCGTTGCCGAGCGAGTAGCGCAGCAGGGCGCCGTCGCGCGGGCCCCCGAGCATTTTTTCCAGATTGGCGATGATCGCTGCTGTCATTTAACATCCTCGTTTCGCATGTCATTCCCTAGGACAACATTATGGCAAAAACGATCATTTCCACCGCCGGCGCGCCGGCCGCCATCGGCACCTACTCGCAGGCCGTGAAGGTCGGCGACACGGTTTACCTGTCGGGCCAGATCGGCCTCGATCCGCAGAGCGGCCAGCTGGTCGAAGGCATCGATGCACAGATCGTGCGTGTTTTCGACAACCTGAAAGCGGTGGCTGAAGCCGCAGGCGGATCGCTTGCCGACGTCGTCAAGCTCAACGTCTTCCTGACCGATCTCGGCAACTTCGCCAAGGTGAACGAGACGATGGCCAGGTATTTCCAGCAACCGTATCCGGCACGCGCTGCCGTCGGCGTTGCCTCCCTGCCGCGCGGCGCGCTGGTCGAGGCCGATGCGGTGATGGTTCTGGGCGGCTGATCATTACGTGACGGGCGGGATCAAGGCTACGCCGGCGCTGGCGGACAAGCTCAAGAAGCTTGGCCTCGTTCGTGCCGACGATCTCGTCCTCCACCTGCCGCTGCGCTACGAGGACGAGACCTCGCTCCTGGCCATCGCCGATGCGCCCTGGGGCGAGCCGGTGCAGGTCGAGGCCCGCGTGGTCGATGTGTCGGTGCAGTTCCGTCCGCGCCGCCAGCTGGTTGCCCGTGTCCATGACGAGCGCGCCGGCGGCGCCGAGCTGACGCTACGCTTCCTCAATTTTTACGGCAGCCAGACGAAGCAGCTCGAAGCCGCGCGCGACAGCGGCCGCCCGCTGCGCCTGTTCGGCGAAATCCGCCAGGGCTTCCTCGGGCCGGAGATGGTGCATCCGCGCTATCGCGTCGTCGATGCCGACGCGCCGCTACCGACGGTGCTGACTCCGGTCTATCCGACGACAGCCGGTGTTTCGCAGGCAGCATTGCGCAAGCTGATCGTGACTGCGTTGCACGACACCGACCTCACCGATCATTTCGACGATGCCTGGCGCGAACGCTTCGGGCTGTCCGCTTTCGCCGAGGCCGTCCGTTACCTGCATGCGCCCCCGCCCGGCGCACCGCTGGGGGTTCTGTCATCGCGCGAGCATCCGGCCTGGCGACGGATCAAGTTCGACGAGGTGCTGGCGCAGCAGCTCTCGCTGCGCCGCGCCTTCCTTGCCCGTCGTGAACGCGGCGCGCCGGTACTCGCCGCGGCCGGTGCGCTCGGTCGCCAGCTGCTGGCATGTCTGCCGTTCGCGCTCACCGGTGCGCAGCAGCGCGTCGTCGCCGAGATCGAGCGTGATCTGGCACAGCCCTTTCCGATGCAGCGCCTGCTGCAGGGCGACGTCGGCAGCGGCAAGACCATCGTCGCTGCGCTTGCCGCCTGCCGCACCATCGAGGCCGGCTGGCAGGCTGCCTTCATGGCGCCGACCGAAATCCTTGCCGAGCAGCACTACCTGAAACTGAAGGCCTGGCTGGAACCGCTCGGCGTGCGCGTCGCCTGGCTCTCCGGCAGCCTCAAGGCGGCCGCAAAGCGGGCGATGCAGGCCGAGGCCGCTACCGGCGCGCATCTTGTCGTCGGCACGCACGCACTGATCCAGGATTCGGTCGACTTTGCCCGGCTGGGGCTCGCCATCGTCGATGAGCAACATCGCTTCGGTGTCCAGCAGCGCCTCGCGCTGCGCAAGAAGGGCGGCGGGGCAGGCGTTGATTCGGCATCCGGAAAGATTCCGCACCAGCTGATGATGTCGGCGACGCCAATCCCGCGCACGCTGGCGATGAGCTATTACGCCGACCTCGACGTTTCAGTCCTCGATGAACTGCCGCCGGGGCGCACGCCGGTGAAGACCAAGCTGATTTCGGATGCTCGCCGCGACGAGGTCATCGCTGCCGTGCGCGCGGCGGTGGCCGAAGGACGGCAGGCCTACTGGGTCTGCCCGCTCATCGAGGAGTCGGAGAAGCTGCAGCTGCAGACAGCGATCGAGACGCACGCGATCCTCTCCGAAGAACTCGCAGGCCTGAGCGTCGGCCTCGTGCACGGCCGCCTCAAGGCCGACGAGAAGGCGGCGACGATGGCCGCCTTTGCCGCTGGCAAGATCGACGTGCTGGTCGCGACGACGGTGATCGAAGTTGGCGTCGACGTGCCGAACGCCAGCCTGATGGTGATCGAGCACGCCGAGCGTTTCGGCCTCTCGCAGCTGCACCAGTTGCGTGGCCGCGTCGGTCGCGGCGCGCACGAATCGGTGTGCGTGCTGCTCTATGCCGGGCCGCTGTCGGAAACAGCGCGGGCGCGGCTGAAGATCATCTTCGAGAATACCGACGGTTTCGAGATCGCGCGTCAGGACCTGCACCTGCGCGGTCCCGGCGAGTTCATCGGCAGCCGCCAGAGCGGCGTGCCATTGCTGCGCTACGCCGACCTCGAAGCCGATGACGACCTCGTCGAACTCGCCCGTGGTGAGGCCGAACGCCTGCTGCATGAAAATTCCGCCGCCGTCGCCCTGCACCTTGCGCGCTGGCTGGGGTCGCGCGAGGAACTGCTCAAGGCATAAAACTGCGATACCTTTCGCTGCTGACTGGCGTATCCGGTATCGCTTTTGTAGTCTGCGGCCATCGCTGCAACCCCTGAAAAAAACAAACGACGTACGGAGACAAGCATCCATGAGCAACCAGTTCGGCCTGCTGAAAACGAAGCGCTTCCGGCCTTTCTTCCTGACCCAGTTCCTCGGCGCCTTCAACGACAACCTGTTCAAAAATGCGCTGGTCGTGCTGCTGACTTTCCAGTCGGCGCAGTGGACGACGATGAAACCCGAAGTGCTGGCGAACCTCGCGGCCGGCATCTTCATCCTGCCCTTCTTTCTGTTCTCGGCGACCTGCGGCCAACTGGCCGACAAGTACGACAAGGCGATGCTGGCTCGCATGGTCAAGGTGCTGGAAATGGGGATCATGCTCGTGGCGGCCGCCGGCTTCGCCCTGCACAGCCTCCCGCTGCTGTTGTCGGCACTGTTCCTGCTCGGCCTGCATTCGACGCTGTTCGGGCCGGTCAAGTACGCGATCCTGCCGCAGCACCTCAAGGAGGCGGAACTGATCGGCGGCAATGCACTCGTCGAGGCCGGCACCTTCGTCGCCATCCTGATCGGCACGCTCGCCGGCGGTTTGTTGGCCGGGGCCGGTGTCGATCCGGTCTGGGTGGCCGGCGCCGGCTTCGTGGTCGCGGCGCTCGGCTGGCTTGCCAGCCGCGGCATTCCGGCCGCTCCGGCGCCGGCGCCGCAGCTTGTCGTCAGCCCGAATCCGCTCACCGAAACCTGGCGCAACATCGGTTTTGCGCGCGAGAACCGCACCGTCTTCCTGTCCATCCTCGGCATCTCGTGGTTCTGGCTGTACGGCGCGCTCTTCCTCGCCCAGTTCCCCGCCTTCGCCAAGAACGTCATCGGCGGCGGCGAAGGTGCCGTGACGCTGCTGCTGGCGACCTTCACGATCGGCATCGGCATCGGTTCGCTGCTCTGCGAGCGCATGTCGGCGAAAAACGTCGAACTCGGGCTGGTGCCCTTCGGCTCGATCGGGCTGACCCTGTTCGGTCTCGATCTCGGTATCGCGGCGATGCCGCTGTCGGCCGGCCCGGAGCCTCTGGCGGTAGGGGCCTTGCTGGCACATGGCGGCACCTGGCGCATCCTCTTCGACCTGTTCATGATCGGTCTGTTCGGGGGCTTCTTCATCGTGCCGCTCTACGCGCTGGTGCAGCTGCGCAGTGCGCCGGAACAGCGCGCCCGCATCATCGCCGCCAACAACATCATGAACGCGCTGTTCATGGTCGTCGGCGCCGGTGCGGCAGCGGGCCTCCTTGGTGCCGGCCTGTCGATCCCGGTGCTGTTCGCCGTCGCCGCCGTCTGCAATGCCGCAGTCGCCTTCTTCATCTACGGGCTGGTGCCGGAGTTCCTGCTCCGCTTCCTTGCCTGGCTGCTGATCCATACCTTCTACAAGCTGAAGAAGCGCGGCATTGAACACATTCCGCACGAGGGCGCGGCGCTGGTTGTCTGCAACCACGTCAGCTTCGTCGATCCGGTGATCCTGATGGCGATCTCGCCGCGGCCGATCCGCTTCGTGATGGACCATCGCATCTTCAGGATGCCGATCATTTCCTTCATCTTCCGCCACAGCCGCGCCATTCCGATCGCACCGGCCAAGGAAAACCCGGAAATGATGGAGCAGGCCTTCGCAGAGGTGGCCAGGGCACTCGACGCCGGCGAACTGGTCGGCATCTTCCCCGAGGGGCGCATCACCGATACCGGCGAACTCTATCCCTTCCGCCCCGGCACCGCCCGCATCCTCGAGCGGAACCCGGTGCCGGTGATCCCGCTGGCGCTGCAGGGCCTGTGGGGCAGCTTCTTCTCCAGGAAGGATGGCGCGGCGATGAGCAAGCCCTTCCGTCGCGGCCTGTTCTCGAAGATTGCCGTCGTCGGCGCGCCGCCGGTATCGCCGGACGCGGCCACACCGGAGCATCTGCAATCGGTGGTGCAGGATCTTCGCGGTGACTGGCGCTGATTCCGCATCACGGCGGGCGTCTGTTTTGACGCCGGCGGGGTAAAATCCGCCCCCATGGAACTTCGTCTGGAACAGATCAGGGA
>JAKJEY010000006.1 GCA_022705165.1 Pseudomonadota bacterium | reverse complement strand
ACGAGAACGGGATCGAGGACTCACGATGGCCGAGGGTGATCGAGCCGGTTTCCTTGACCTTCTTCAGCGTCGCACTTTCCTGCGCAACGACAGGGGCGGCGAAGAAGGCGGCGGCAACGGCGGCGGACAATACGGAAGGCAGCAGTTTCATGGTGGTGTCTCCAACAGTTGGTTTATTGATCAGGCTGGTATTGAGCCGGTGATTCAATAGCATGTCGCGTGCCAACCCCGTCGAATTCTGCAACACGTTGTTTTATATGCAATCGGCGCACCAACATCGGCCACCCCGTTCGGAAATCCTAATTTTTGCGGCTGCCGCCGTTCGGTTTTCCGAACAGCGCATGCGGCGAAGCCTGCGCATACAATGCCGGACACTCCCGGACACCCCACTAATACCCTTCTACGCCTCACGATGACCAAGCCCATCCGCTACACGCTGTCGCCGGCCGAGCCGGCTGCCCATCTCTACCGTGTCAGCTGCCGCGTCGAGCAGCCGGACCCGGCAGGCCAGCGCTTCGCCCTGCCCGCCTGGATCCCCGGCAGCTACCTGATCCGCGACTTCGCCCGCCACATCGTCGCCATCCGCGCCGAAGCCGGCGGCAAGCCGGTGCCGCTGGTGAAGCTCGACAAGCACACCTGGCAGGCAGCACCGCTGAAGCCGAAGCAGGCACTCACCCTGCACTACGAGGTTTACGCCTGGGACCTCTCGGTGCGCGGCGCCCACCTCGACCGGACACACGGCTTCTTCAACGGCGCCAGCGTTTTCCTGCGCGTCATCGGCCAGGAAGCGCAGCCCTGCCTGCTCGACCTGCTGCCGCCCCCCGAGCGCGAGTGCGCCGGCTGGCGCGTGGCGACGGCGCTGCCGAAGGCGGAAGACAGGAAGGGCGCGGCGAAGCGCCACGGCTTCGGCCGCTATCGCGCCGCCGACTACGACGAACTGATCGACCACCCGGTCGAAATGGGCAGCTTCACGCTGGCCCGCTTCAAGGCCTGCGGCATCCCGCACGAGATCGCCATCACCGGCCGCCACGACTGCGACCTCGAACGGCTGACCACCGACCTGAAGAAAATCTGCGAATGGCAGATCCGCTTCTTCGGCGAACCGGCGCCGATGGACCGCTACGTCTTCCTCGTCATGGCCGTCGGCGACGGCTACGGCGGCCTCGAACACCGCGCCTCCACCGCCCTGCTCTGCTCGCGCGACGACCTGCCGTACAAGGGCATGCAGGGCATGCCGGAGCGCTACCGGACCTTCCTCGGCCTCTGCAGCCACGAGTACTTCCACACCTGGAACGTCAAGCGCATCAAGCCGGCCGCCTTCATCCCCTACGACCTCGAGCGCGAGAACTACACGACGCTGCTGTGGGCCTTCGAGGGCTTCACCTCCTACTACGACGACCTCGCGCTGCTGCGCAGCGGCGTCATCTCGCAGCAGGACTGGCTGGAGCTGACGGCGAAGACGATGGACAACGTGCAGCGCGGCCCCGGCCGCCTGACCCAGTCCCTCGCCGAATCCAGCTTCGACGCCTGGAGCAAGTACTACCGCCCCGACGAGAACACGCCGAACGCCGTCGTCAGCTACTACGCCAAGGGCGCGCTCGTCGCGCTGGCGCTCGACCTGACCCTGCGCAGCGGCACCGAAGGCCGCGCCTCGCTGGACGACGTGATGCGCCGGCTGTGGCAAGAACATGGGCTGACGGGGCGCGGCGTCGAGGAAGGCGACATCCGCCGCATCGCCGAGGAATGCTCGGGGCTCAGGCTGGGCAGCTTCTTCCGCAGCGCGATCGAGGGCACCGAGGAACTGCCGCTGGCCAAGCTGCTGAAGAAGGCCGGCATCCGCGTAGAGCGGCAGGCGGCAGCAAAACAGCCCTCACTGGGTATCAAGACCGCCAGCGAAGGCAACGAACTGCACATCGCCACGGTTTATCGCAACGGCCCCGCTGAAGCCGCCGGGCTGGCAGCCGGCGACGTGCTGCTCGCCATCGACGGCCTGCGCGTCACGCCCGGCAACATCGAACGGTTACTGCAACGCCGGCAGCCGGGAGATCTCGTCGAGATTCACAGCTTCCGGCGTGATGAGCTGCAAGTCGCCCGCCTGCGCCTTGCGGAACCGCCGGCGGACACGCACCGGCTGATCGCGGGGGAAGAAGGGAACGGGCTGCGGAGTGGCTGGCTGGGCGGGTAGAGGGAAAAGGAGAATTGGCGCTCGCAGCGTGACGCGATTCAGGCTGAATCGGGGCTGGTGAGGCAGTGGTTCTGGGTGCGAGAAGTTAATTGAAGCTGACCCCTTTAGTGAATTGAAGCTGACCCATTTAGCTTGCCGCCATCTGCAGGTTGGCGTATTTCAGGTAGCCAGCAATCGCAGAGGTCGTCACGATCAATTCTCCGATTTCGGTATAAGGATTTTTGCGACAAAGTCATGCGTTTGATCAGTTTGGTAGGCATGCCCCCCTGATGTAGGGAATTTCGGGCAAGCGTTGTTCGCCGCCCGAAGCCATGGCGCTCTCCCCCCGGAAGTGTTGCCTTGCCCGCGATCCATCATGTAGCCGATCCGCTCGGCCATCACTTCGTTGGTCTTGAGGTCGATTACCTTCAACGAACTACCGGCAATCCAGTAGTCGCGCTCTTCGCGCGTCGAGATATCGTCGTAGGTGACGCCATAGCGGGGAGCGGCACCGGGTGCGGGTACTCTATCGAGAGCAAAGCGCCTTACCCATTCACCATACGATTTGTCGCGAAGCCACGGCTGATCGATACGCCCGGTGTACCGATACCGTTTGCCGTCCTGTGTGTCGACAACTTCGACAAAATGGTAGCCGAAGCGCTTTTGCCACCCAGTTAGAGGGCTAGAAGGCGCCTGATAGAAATCAGTAAAGAAAATTTTTATATACGTTTCTCCGCCTGAATCATGTCCGTACGGATCATCCATCCGATACTGATCCTGCCGATTGATCTCCTTCGGGCGCAGCTTCATCAAATAAATGCCCTCGACGTTATCGGCCGTCCGATGAATGAACTCCCCCGCCTTCTTGCAGCGCTCGGCAAACATCTTCTCAGCGGTCTGCAGTCGGGCCTTCGGGTCAGCCTCCACGGACGAAGCCGTGATCGGCGCACACATAAAAACGCCGAAGAGCATCGCGATAATCCAGTTCGTAACCAAAGGGGTCAGCTTCATTTCGATCTTTCTGCCTAGCCTCAAAGTTCGTGATTATTCATTCCCGATGTCGCTGCCGCTGACCCTGCAAACAACAGTCAGCCAGCTTTCCAAGCCGATGCGACTGTACCTGCCGGTGACTTCGCAATCAATATGCCTTCGGTCTATTCCTGAATACCGGAAAATCCCGCGCGCCCGCTGCGCAGAATTGACCCTTCCCTCGTCGGCGAGCCCCCGTTTCCGTGCCAATGGGATAAGATGCGGCGCCATGAGCAACCCGATCACAGGCAATCATCCGTCATGAGCCTCATCAACCGTTTCCGTTCCATCGTCGGCGGCAAGCCGGGCGAAACCGTCACTGCCGAAACGCCGGCCGCCGAATGGGCGGATCGCCGCAAGCGCAAGCGCATCAATGCACGGGAAGGGACGCGCGTCCTCATCATCGACGATTCGCCGACGATCGTCGCGGCGCTGAAGAAGATTCTGCGCTCGGCGAAGTACGAGGTACTGGAAGCGGGCGATGCGGAGACCGGCATCGAGATCGCCCGCAGCGAGAAGCCCGAACTGGTTTTCCTCGACATCGTGCTGCCGGGCATGAACGGCTTCGCGGCGCTGCGCACGATGCGCAAGGACCCGGCCACGCAGTTCGTGCCGATCATCATGATCAGCGGCAACGAGCAGGCCACCGAGCAGTTCTACGCCAACCGCATCGGCGCCGACGATTTCATGAAGAAGCCCTTCAACCGCTATGAAGTGTTCGCCCGCGTCGAGCAGCTGCTCGACGAGGAGCGCGTACCGCGCCGCAAGCAACTCGCGACGGCCTGATCAGCGCCGCTCGCGCACCACGAAGGGCTCGGCGGCGGCTTCCTGCACCGTCGGGTCGCGGTTCAGCGACTTGGCGAAGTTGGCCCCCCAGACATCGGCATTCGCAAAGTTGGCACCGGCCAGATCGGCCCCGACGAACACGGCCTGACGCAGCACCGCGCCGCTCAGGCGGGCGCCCTTGAGCCGGGCATTCGTGAAATCCGCCTGTTCCATCGAGGCGCCGGTGAGGTCGGCGCCGGAAAGATCCGTCCCGACCAGCTTGGCGCCGACGAAGACGCCACGGAAGGTGTAGCAGTTGCGGATCGAACCGCCGGAGAGATCGATGCCCTCCATCAGCACGTCCTTGAGATAGGCGCCGGTGAAATCGGCTTTCGCTGCGCGCGCATCGATCAGGTTGGCCCCGAACAGGTAGGCGCCGACGAGACGGGCGCCGGAGAGATCGGCCTCATCGAAGATGGCATGGAACAGGTCGGCGTCGTGCAGATCGGCGCCCTTCAGGCTGGCGCCGGTGAACAGGGCCCACTTGGCATTGCTGCGGGAGAGGTCGGCGCCGTTCAGGTTGGCCTTGCGCAGATCGGCACTCTCCAGCTTGGCGCCCGCCAGCCGGACGCCTTGCAGATCCCGGCCTGCCAGCTTGCGGCGGGAGAAGTCGCAGTGGGCGAGATCGGTGCGGGGCAAGGGCTGCGCGCAGTTGCCGCGCGGCAGCGGTTCCGCCGCCACCACGGGCGGTATCGTCGCGATCAGCAGCAGGCACAGCCACGACACGGATCTGGCAAGCATGAGACACCCCGGCGCATGGAAACAGCGCCGATTCTATGCCTCACGACATAAGCAATGACAGCGCCGTTTTTGATCCGTGCAAGGTTGCGGAAGAGCGCGCGGCCAGGCGCGCTACTGCTGGCGCTTCAGCGCGCGCCAGAGGATGGCGCCGATCAGCACGGCCGCCACGACGAGGCTGGCCAGCGAGGCCAGCCAGAAGCCTTCGACGCCCATCGGCTGCGGCGCGCGGAAGGCAAGCCACCAGCCACCGAAGAGGCCGACGCCCCAGAAGGCGACGGTGTGCACCAGCATCGGCGCGAAGGTGATCTTGTAGCCGCGCAGCGAATACGCGGCGACGGTCTGTACCGCATCGAAGAACTGGTAGAGCGCGATGTAGCCGATCAGCGAGAGCGCGACGAGGCGCACGGCCGGGTCGCTGGTGTAGGCGAACACGACGGGGCCGGCGGCCAGCCACAGCACGCCGCCGAGCACGGTGGACAGGCCGCCCGCCAGCAGCAGGCCGGCGCCGATGGCGGCGCGCGAGCGCGCCCAGTCACGCGCACCGGCCGCCTGACCGACCTGGGCCAGCGTCGCGATGGCCAGCGCCAGCGGCAGCATGTAGCAGAGCGCGGCGAGGTTGGCGACGATACGATGCCCGGCCACGGCGGTTGCGCCAAGCTGCGCGACGAAGAGCGCGATGAGCGTGAACGAGGTGATCTCGACAAAATTGGAAAAGCCCATCGGCAGGCCGAGGCGCAGCAGTTCGCGCATCGTGGCCCAGCGCGGCGCCTGCCAGTCGGCGAAGGGACGGAAGCGCGCGAGCGCGGGCGACTTTGCAACCCACAGCGCTGCCAGCCCGCAGCCCACCCAGTTGACGGCCATGTTGGAGAGGCCGCAGCCGAGCGCACCGAGCGGTTCGGTAAAGACGCCGGTGACCAGCGACCACGCCAGCCCGAGGTGCAGCAGGGTGTTGGCGAGGCTGATCACCATCAGCGGCCGCGGCTGGCGCAGCGCATTGCAGAAGGAATAGAAGGTCCGGTAGAGCAGCGCTGCCGGCATGCCGCAGGCGATGATGCGCAGGTAGAGGCGCAGCTTTTCCTCGACCGCGGGTTCGATCGTCGACAGGGCCAGGATCGGATCGGGAAACCACAGGATCAGCATGCCCGGCACGCACAGCACGGCGGCCAGCCACACCGTCTGCTGCAGCGCGCCGGCGACCTCGTGCTCGCGCTTGGCGCCGACGTGATGCGCCACCGTCGGCGCCACTGCCTGCAGGATGCCGACCAGCGCGAAGACGACGGCGATGTAGATGCCGCCGCCGACCGCGACGGCCGCCAGATCGACGGTGCCGTGATGGCCGAGCAGCACGGTGTCGATGACCATCATGCCCATCGAGGCCAGCTGGGCGATCAGGATGGGCCAGGCGTGGCTGACGATGGCGCGGGATTGTTGGGCGAACATGGGCGGCAAGTATCGCATGGCGTGCGCCGCGCCGCCGACAACGCTGCCTGACCTGGATCAAGGCGCCCCGGATTCCGTCAGGCGAGACTTGCGGGTTGAGGGAGGAAGTCATGACTGACCGCAACGCACTGGAACCGATCGAGAAAGCCAGCCGCGACGAACTCGTCGCATTGCAGACCGAGCGCCTGAAATGGTCGCTGAAGCACGCCTACGACAACGTGCCGCACTACCGTCGCAAGTTCGACGAGGCCGGCGTCCATCCGGACGACCTGAAGACGCTCGCCGATCTGGCGAAGTTCCCGTTCACGACCAAGCAGGACCTGCGCGAGAACTACCCCTTCGGGATGTTCGCCGTGCCGCGCGAAGAGGTGGTGCGGGTGCATGCCTCCTCGGGCACGACGGGCAAGCCGACCGTCGTCGGCTACACGCAGAACGACATCGACATGTGGGCGACGCTGATGGCGCGCTCGATCCGCGCCGCCGGCGGCAGGAAGGGCGACATCGTGCACGTCGCCTACGGCTATGGCCTCTTTACCGGCGGCCTCGGGGCGCACTACGGCGCCGAGAAGCTGGGCGCGACGGTGATCCCGATGTCCGGCGGCCAGACCGAGAAGCAGGTGCAGCTGATCATGGATTTCCAGCCGGACATCATCATGGTCACGCCGTCCTACATCCTCAACATCGCCGACGAGTTCAAGCGCCAGGGCATCGACCCGCGCGAGACCAAACTGCGGCTGGGCATCTTCGGCGCCGAGCCGTGGACCGACGAGATGCGCAGGGAGATCGAGGCGACCTTCGGCATCGACGCGATCGACATCTACGGCCTCTCCGAAGTGATCGGCCCGGGCGTCGCCAACGAGTGCATCGAAACGAAGGACGGCCCGGTGGTCTGGGAAGACCATTTCTACCCGGAGATCATCGACCCCGTCACCGGCGAGGTGCTGCCCGACGGCGAGCACGGCGAGCTGGTGTTCACCTCGCTATCCAAGGAAGCGCTGCCGGTGATCCGCTACCGTACGCGCGACCTGACCCGCCTGCTGCCGCCGACGGCGCGCTCGATGCGGCGCATGGGCAAGATCACCGGCCGCTCGGACGACATGCTGATCATCCGTGGCGTGAACGTCTTCCCGTCGCAGATCGAGGAGCTGATCCTCAAGCGCGAGAAGCTGTCGCCGCACTACGTGATCGAGGTCTATCGCGACGGCCACCTCGACGGGCTGACCGTAAATGTCGAGATGAAGCCGGAGCACCAGTACGCCACCGCCGCCGAGAAGGATTTCGCGGCGAAGGACCTGCAGCACCACATCAAGTCCTACATCGGCATCTCGGTGCAGGTGCGCGTGGTGGAAATCGGCGGCATCGAGCGCTCGATCGGCAAGGCGAAGCGCGTCATCGACAAGCGCGCCAAGTAAAAGCCGGCGCGCAGGATTGCGCTATCATAGGCCGCAGTCATCCCTGCGGCCTTTTTATCGTCAGCCCCCGCCATGCAGCCCACCCCGAAACACAGCGCCGACATCATCCTGCCCCCCGGCAAAGCCCGGTACGGCATGTGGCCGAGCGAGCGGATCGTCGCCATCGGCACGTCGACCGGCGGCACGCAGGCGCTCGACACGGTGTTGCGCATGCTGCCGAAGGAAGTACCGGGCATCGTCGTCGTACAGCACATGCCGCCGCAGTTCACGGCGACCTTTGCCGAGCGGCTGGACACGCACTGCAAGATTCGCGTGCGCGAGGCGAAGGATGGCGACCGCGTCGAACCCGGACTGGCATTGATCGCGCCGGGCGGCAAGCACATGGTGACGCGGCGCGGCCCCAGCCACTACTACGTCGACGTCATCGACGGCCCGCCGGTCAACCGGCACCGGCCCTCGGTCGATGTCCTCTTCCGTTCGGTGGCGATGTGTGCGGGACCCTCTGCCACCGGCATCATCATGACCGGCATGGGCGACGACGGTGCGCGCGGGCTGAAGGAGATGGAAGAGGCCGGTGCGCACACCGTGGCGCAGGACGAGAAATCCTGCGTCGTCTTCGGCATGCCCAAGGTGGCGATCGAGCTCGGCGGCGTCAAGCAGGTGCTGCCGCTCGACCGCATCCACGAAGCGGTCGTCGCGGCCGGTCGCCGTTAACCGCGTTAGCGACGCGCTGCCAGCGTCCGCCCGCCGCCGTTGGCGGAAAGGCGGAACATGCCGACGGCGGACACCAGCCCCTGCGCCTGTTCCTCGAGGCTTTCCGCCGCAGCAGCAGCCTCTTCGACCAGCGCCGCGTTCTGCTGCGTGACCTCGTCCATCTGGCTCACGGCCAGCGTCACCTGATCGATGCCGCTCGCCTGCTCGCGACTGGCATTGCTGATTTCCTGGACCAGCACGGAAACCTGCTGGAACGAGCTGACGACTTCGCCGACGGTGTCGCCCGCCTGACGGACGACGCCGGTACCGTTCTGCACCGTCGCCACCGATTCGCCGATCAGGCCCTTGATCTCCTTGGCGGCATCGGCACTGCGCTGCGCGAGGCTGCGCACCTCGCTCGCCACGACGGCGAAGCCGCGTCCCTGCTCGCCGGCACGGGCCGCCTCGACCGCCGCGTTGAGGGCGAGGATGTTGGTCTGGAAGGCGATCGAGTCGATGACGCCGATGATGTCGCTGATCTTGCGCGAACTCTGCTCGATCGCCTCCATCGTGGCGACGACCGACTGCACCTGCCCGCCGGCACGCAGGGCCAGGTCGTTCGAGGATTTCGCCAGTTCGCTCGCCTGGCGCGCGTTGTCGGCATTCTGGCGCACGGTCGAATTCAGCTCCTCCATGCTCGACGAGGTTTGCTCCAGGCTGGACGCCTGCTGCTCGGTGCGCGATGAGAGGTCGGTATTGCCGGCGGAGATTTCCTGTGCCGCCGTATTGATCGCGTCGGCAGCCTGCTTGATGCGGCCGACGACGTCGCGCAGCTGCGTGACGGTGGTGTTGGTGTCGTCCTGCAGTTCGCGGAAGACACCCCGGTAGTCGGCGTCGACCTGTCGCGTCAGGTCGCCGTTGGCCACCGCACGCAGCACGGCGGCGACATCCTGCAGCGCACGCTCGATGGTCGCCGAGAGGGTATTCAGGTCGCGCGCCAGCGAGAGGAAGAAGCCGTCCTTGCCTTCCTCGACGAGGCGCATGCTGAAGTCGCCGCGCGCCGCGGCGCCGATCAGGAAAGCGACTTCCTGCTGCGCCTCCTGCGTCACGCGTTGCCGCTCGCGCTCCTGGCGGGCGTTGTCCTCCATCACCGACAGCGACTGGTTGCTGCCGTCCAGGGCATCATGGAAGACGCCGTGCAGGCCGACCGGCTGCGCCTTGCGGAAGTACTTTCCGGCGCTGGCCATGCGCAGCACCGACTGCTGCTCACGGAAGCAGGTTTCCAGCTGGTCGAGCATGTTGTTCACATGCCAGCAGAGTTGCCCGACTTCGTCCTTCTCGCCGATGTTAACGATGCGCCCGGTCACCTTGCCGGCCGCGACATCGCTCACCAGCGACTGCAGGCTGTCCATGCGCGGATCGTGCGCCGCGGCCGGCGCCGACATCAGGATGGCGGCCGCCCCCGCTGCGACGAGCAGCACGAGCACGACGAGGTCGAAACCGTGGCTGAAGAATACCCACAGTGCCGCCGCGGCGAAGAGCGCTGCGACCGTGATTGCCGCCGTGTTAAAGGGCGTGGATGAGTTCTTCATAGCTCATTCCCTTCTCGTTGAGTACGCCGACCAGCAGTGCCAGCGAGGCATCGCAGGCGTCCTTTGCCCCCGCCTTCTGCTCCGCTTCGAGCATGGCCTTGTAGAGCCCTTCGATCACCGGCAGCGCGCTGCGCTTCGGCGCCCGCCGTACCGACAGGTAGCCGATGATGTTGCCGGCGGCATCGTAGTCCGGCGTGACGTTGGCGAAGACCCAGTAGAAGCTGCCGTCCCTGGACATGTTCTTGACGTAGGCGAAGACCTCGTTGCCGGCGGCGATGTTGTCCCAGAGAAACTTGAAGACACCGCGCGGCATGTCCGGGTGGCGGATGATGTTGTGCTGCGCGCCGAGCAGTTCGGCTTCGGAGTAGCCGGAGAACTCGATGAAGATCTCGTTGCCGTAGGTGATGCGCCCCTTGAGATCTGTCTTCGAGACGATGAAATCGTTCTCGCGCATGACCTTCTCGCTGCTTGTCGGTTCCACCTTGTATTTCATGCTTCCCCCTTTTCCACTCTGCGGCCCGATTCCTCTTGCGGCCGGCATCCGCGGCTAGACGAGCCGGATGCTGAATTCCCCGACACCCGCCACGCCGCCGTCGAGCGTGTCGCCGCGCACGACGGTCGAGACACCGGCCGGCGTGCCGGTGAAGATGAGATCACCCGGAGCCAGCCGCACGAAGGTGGACAGGTTGGCGATCACCTCGGCGACCTTCCACGACATGTTCGCGAGGTCGCCGCTCTGGCGCGTCTCGCCATTGACCTTGAGCCAGATCGAACCGGCCTGCGGATGGCCGATGGCAGCCACAGGATGGATCTCGCCGGTCGGCGCCGAGGCGTCGAAGCCCTTGCCCATGTCCCAGGGATGGCCCTTCTCCTTGGCGCGCGCCTGCACATCGCGGCGCGTGAGATCGAGGCCGACGGCATAGCCGAAGACGCAGTCGAGGGCCTGCGCCACCGGGATGTCGGCGCCGCCCTTGCCGAGCGCGACGACCAGTTCGATCTCGTGCTGCAGGTTGGCCGTGGCCGGCGGATACGGAACGTCGCCGCCCGGCACGACGGCGTCGGCCGGCTTCGAGAAGAAGAAGGGCGGCTCGCGCCCGTCGGCCTGTTCGTGGGCGCCCATCTCCCGGGCGTGGTCGGCATAGTTGCGGCCGACGCAGAAAACGCGGCGGATCGGAAAGCGGGCAGCGCTGCCGGCAACGGCGAGCGCGGGAGTCGGTGCGGGCGGAAACACGAAGTTCATGGCAGACATATCTCGGCGGGCGGAAAAGCTGCAGTTTACTCTTCTCTCTTCCCCCGTCTCCCTTCCCCTAAACAGGATTGTCGATATCGACGAATTCGCACTGCATGCCGAAGCGGCCGGCCAGATGTTCGGCGACGGCCTGTACACCGTAGCGCTCGGTGGCGTGATGACCGGCGGCCAGGTAGGCGACGCCGGATTCGCGCGCCAGATGCACCGTCTGTTCCGAGATCTCGCCGCTGACGTAGGCATCGAGGCCGAGGGCGATCGCCTGTTCGAAGTAGCCCTGCGCGCCCCCGGAACACCAGCCGATACGGCACACCGGCCGATTCAGGTCGCCGATCATTTGCGGCGGGCGGCCAAGCGCTGCGGCCAGCGATGCGGCCAGGGCGCCGGCAGTGGTCGGCGCAGCGACGCTGCCGTGCCAGGCGATATCCTGCTCGCCGAAGCGGCCCTCTGCGATCCAGCCGAGGCGCTGCGCCAGCTGTGCGTTGTTGCCGAGCCCGGGATGGGCATCGAGCGGCAGGTGATAGGCGAAGAGGTTGATGTCGTGGGTGAGCAAGGTGCCGATGCGGCGACGGCGGAGACCGGTGATGCGACCATCCTCGCCTTTCCAGAACCAGCCGTGATGAACGAGGATCGCATCAGCGCTGCGTGCAATCGCGGCTTCGAGCAGCGCCTGGCTGGCGGTGACGCCGGCGACGATGCGGCGGACCTCGGCGCGTCCTTCCACTTGCAGGCCGTTTGGGCAATAATCCCTGAACTTCGCGGGCTGCAACAGCCCATCCAGATACTCCACGAGTTCTTCACGTTTCATCGACACGGTCTTTCATGCGCAGGTTGTGGCTGATTTTTGCACAAACGGTGACGATTAGTCTCGCGGTCTATTTCGTCATCAGCACGCTGAAGCCGGAATGGCTCGATCGCGCACCGCGCAGCGGCAGCGTCGTCCAGGTGCTGCAGTCCGCCGGCAGCGATGCGCCGCAATCCGCGGCATCGTACAGCGATGCCGCGCGCAAGGTACTGCCCAGCGTCGTGCACATCTTCACGACGCAAACCCCCAGGCAGCCGCGCCACCCGCTGATGGACGACCCGCTCTTCCGCCATTTCTTCGGCGAGCGCTTCGGCGAGGGCCGGCAGCGCTCTTCCGGCCTCGGCTCGGGCGTCATCGTCAGCGGCGATGGCTACGTGCTGACCAACTACCATGTCATCGAGATGGCCGACGCGATCGAGGTGGCGCTCAACGACGGCCGCAAGCTGAAGGCGACGATCGTCGGCAGCGATCCGGAAACCGATCTCGCCGTGCTGCGCATCGCCGTGCCGAATGGCCAGGAGGGCCGCTTCACACCGATCACGCTCGGTCGCATGGAGGGCATCCGCGTTGGCGATGTCGTTCTCGCGATCGGCAATCCGTTCGGCGTCGGCCAGAGCGTGACCATGGGCATCGTCTCGGCGCTCGGCCGCACACAGCTCGGCATCAACACCTTCGAGGATTTCATCCAGACCGATGCGGCGATCAACCCCGGCAACTCCGGGGGGGCGCTGACCGACGCCGCCGGCAACCTGATCGGCATCAATACCGCGATCTACTCGCGCAGCGGTGGTTCGCTGGGCATCGGCTTCGCGATCCCGATCTCGACCGCCCGCACCGTGATGGAACAGATCATCCAGAACGGCAATGTCACGCGCGGCTGGATCGGCATCGAGGCACAGGAAATCACGCCCGAAATCGCGGAATCCTTCGGCCTGCCGGGGACGGACGGCGCATTGATCGCAGGCGTGCTGCGCGGCAGCCCGGCCGACAGCGGCGGGCTGCGACCGGGCGACATCCTGCTCGCCGTCGGCGGCAAGCCGGTGCGCGATCCGCAGGTCATGCTTGAATTGATCGCCGCGCTCAAGCCCGGCGAGAGCACCGCCTTCAAGCTGCGTCGCGACAAGGCAATCGTCGAGACGCAGGTGAAGATCGGCAAGCGCCCCACGCCACCCCGCGGCCGCAAGGAATAGGGAAACCGGTCCATGTGCCAGCTGCTTGGGATGAACTGCAACGTCCCGACGGACATCTGCTTTTCGTTCACCGGCTTTCAGGCGCGCGGCGGCGCCACAGACGTGCATGCCGACGGCTGGGGCATCGCCTTCTTCGAGGAACGTGGCGTACGCGTCTTCCTCGACCCGCAGCCCTCGTGCAGCTCGCCGATCGCGGCGCTGGTACGCCAGTACCCGATCCGCTCGAAGAATGTCGTTGCGCACATCCGCAAGGCGACGCAGGGCGTCGTTGCGCTCGAGAACACGCACCCTTTCATGCGCGAAGCCTGGGGCCGCTACTGGATCTTTGCGCACAACGGCAACCTGACCGATTTTGCACCGGCACTGGATGGCAGCTTCCTGCCGGTCGGCAACACCGACAGCGAACGTGCCTTCTGCTGGCTGCTGCAACGCCTGCGGCAACGCTTCGGTGAAACCCTGCCATCACCGGCGGCCTTGTTCGATGCCGTTCACGCCCTGGCCTGCGAATTGGGCCGCCGGGGCGAATTCAATTTCCTGCTCTCGAACGGCGACTGCCTGATCGCCCATGCCTCGACGAAGCTCGCCTACATCGTGCGGCGGGCCCCCTTCGCGCAGGCGCATCTGAAGGACGAGGATGTCACGGTTGATTTCAGCGACGTGACGACGCCGGATGACCGTGTTGCCGTCATCGCGACCGTGCCGCTGACCGACAACGAACAGTGGCAGACGATGTCGCCCGGCACGCTGTGGCTGTTCGAGGAAGGGGAAGTGGCAAGACAGGCCGCGACGGTTGCCGGGCCGGAGAAAAAACCGCTTACGAGCGGTCCTTGATCCGCTGCTCGTCGTCGCTGCTCGCCTCGCCCCAGGCGTCGGCTGCAGCCGGTTTCGGCGGCGGCGCTGTCACGAAGCGGGCGAAGATGATGCCCAGTTCATAGAGCAGGCACATCGGGATCGCCAGCGCCAGCTGCGAGACGACGTCGGGCGGCGTCACGATGGCGGCGATGATGAAGGCGATGACGATGAAGTAGGAGCGCCACTCCTTCAGCTTCTCGACCGTCACCAGCCCGAACTTGACCAGCACGACCAGCACCACCGGCACCTCGAACGAAACGCCGAAGGCGAGGAACATGGTCATCACGAAGCCGAGGTAGGCCTCGATGTCCGGTGCCGGCGTGATGCTCTTCGGGGCGAAACCGGCGATGAAGCTGAATACCTGCCCGAAGACGAAGAAGTAGCAGAAGCTCATGCCGAGCATGAACAGGAAGGTGCTGGCCACGACCAGCGGCAGTGCCAGGCGCTTTTCGTGCGCATACAGTCCCGGCGCCACGAAGGCCCAGATCTGGTAGAGCACGACCGGCAGCGCGATAACGAAGGCGATCAGCATGGTCACCTTGATCGGGACCATGAAGGGCGTGATGACGCCGATGGCGACCATCTTGGTGCCCTCAGGCAGGGCTTTTGTCAGCGGCAGCGCGAGAATGTCATAGATGGCGCCTGGCCCCGGCCACAGGCAGAGGCCAAGGAAGACGATACCGACGGCAATGAGGGCCCGCAGCAGGCGGTCGCGCAGCTCGACGAGGTGCGAAAAAAACGAGTCTTCCTGCTGGGTCATCGGAAATCAGGCCTTCGGCGCTGCGGTGGTATCGGCCGTGGCCGCTGGCGCCGGCACCGCAGCAGCTTCCGCAACGGGCGCCTCGATCGACGCGACGGCGGCGGCAACGGGCTCGGTGACGCCCTGGGCCGTCTGGTTCAAGGCCGCTTCAGCCGACTGGAATTCCTTGGTCACGCTGCGCTCGATGTTGCGGGCGGAATCCTCGACCTGCGCCTGCAGCTTCTTCAGTTCCTCGAGCTGCATCTCGCGGTTGATGTCCGACTTCACGTCGTTGACGTAGCGCTGCAGCCGCCCGAGCAGATGCCCGGCCGTGCGTGCCACCTTGGGCAGCTTTTCAGGGCCGAGCACGATCAGCGCCACGACGGCGATGACCACCATTTCGGAGAAACCGATATCGAACATGTCTGCAGGATTGCCGGAAGGGGATTACCCCGTCCGGATCAGGACTTGGTCTTTTCCTTGACCTCGCCCTCGATGGTCTGGCCACCGGCGACCTGGGCAGGCGGCTGCTGTGCTTCCGCCGGCTTGTCGTTTTCCTTCATGCCTTCCTTGAAGCCCTTCACCGCGCCGCCAAGATCCTTGCCGACGTTGGTCAGTTTCTTGGTGCCGAAGATGAGGACGATGATGACCAGTACGATCAGCCAGTGCCAGATGCTGAAGCTACCCATGTTGTTGTCTCCTTAAACCCGTTTTAGCATCGGCCCGACCGGTTCCGGCCCGCCGACAATGTGGATATGCAGGTGCGGAACTTCCTGATGGCCGATCCGCCCGGTGTTGATGATGATACGGAAGCCCTCGGGGCTGCCCTGCTCGGTGGCGATGCGATTGGCGACAGCGAGCATCTTCCCCAGCAGCGGCGCGTCGGCGTCGGTGACGTGGGCCAGCGATTCGACATGCTTCTTCGGGATCACCAGCACATGCACCGGGCGTGCCGGATGGATGTCCTTGAACGCCAGGATGTCTTCGTCCTCGAACACCTTGCCGGCGGGGATTTCCCCGGCGACGATGCGGCAGAAGATGCAGCCGCTCATTGTTTCTTGGCCCCGCGGGAATTCTTCTCGTCGATGCCGGAGATGCCTTCACGACGGCGCATTTCCTGCGAGACATCCTCGATGCCCATACCGTAGAAGGTCAGCAGCACCAGCAGGTGATACACGACGTCGGCCGACTCGCGGACGATGTGCAGGCGGACGCGAGGCCAGGGTTTCGGAAAGGCGATGCAGGATGTCGTGCGTGCTCATTTTGCGTAAATTTCCTTAGGGTCTTTCAGAACCGGATCGACGGGCGCCCAGCGCTCGCCCTGCAATTCGTTGAAGAAGCAGCTCTGCCGGCCCGTATGGCAGGCGATGCCGCCTTCCTGTGCGATCGCCAGCAGCAGCACGTCGCCGTCGCAGTCGGTGCGGATGGTCTGCACCTTCTGGTAGTGACCGGATTCCTCACCCTTGCGCCAGAGTCGGCCACGGGAACGCGACCAGTATACCGCGTTGCCGCCTGCAACCGTTTCCTGCAGCGATTCGCGGTTCATGTACGCGAACATCAGCACGCGGCCGGTTTCGGCATCCTGCGCGATGGCCGGAATCATGCCGTCCTTATCCCACTTGAGTGCATCGAGCCACGGCAGCGCGGCGTTCAGGTCGCTCACAGGCGAACCTCGATGCCGCGTTCGCGCATGCGTTCCTTGGCCTGGCGCACGGTGTATTCGCCGAAATGGAAGATCGACGCGGCCAGCACCGCATCGGCATGACCTTCGGAAACGCCGTCGGCCAGATGGTCGAGGTTGCCGACACCACCGGAGGCGATCACCGGAATGTCGACCGCATCGGCCACGGCGCGCGTCAGCGCCAGATCGAAACCGGCCTTGGTGCCGTCGCGGTCCATGCTGGTGAGCAGGATTTCGCCGGCACCGAGCTGCTGCACCTTGCGCGCCCATTCGATGGCGCACATGCCGGTGCAGTTTCGGCCACCGTGAGTGAATACTTCCCAACGCCCTGGCGCACTCTGCTTGGCGTCGATGGCAACGACGATGCACTGGTTGCCGACCTTGGCCGACGATTCGGCGACGAGGTCCGGATTCTGCACCGCGGCGGTGTTCATGCTCACCTTGTCGGCCCCGGCATTGAGCAGGCGGCGCACATCGGCGATGGCGCGCACGCCGCCGCCGACGGTGAGCGGTATGAAGACCTGCTCGGCACAGGCTTCGACAATATGCAGGATGATGTCGCGCTGATCGGAGGAGGCCGTGATGTCGAGGAAGGTCACCTCGTCGGCACCCTGCGCATCGTAACGGCGGGCAATCTCGACCGGGTCGCCGGCATCGCGCAGATCAACGAAATTGGTACCCTTGACGACGCGACCGGCGGTCACGTCGAGGCAGGGAATGATTCTTTTGGCGAGCATCGGGGCTTACTTTTTCCCCAGCTCGTCGGCAAGCTTCTGCGCCGCGGCGAAGTCGAGCGATCCGTCATAGACGGCACGGCCGGCGATGGTGCCGGCGATGCCCTCGTCCTCGACGGCGCAGAGCTTCCTGATGTCGTCGAGGTTGGAAAGGCCGCCCGAGGCGATCACCGGAATGTGCAGCGCCTGCGCCAGCTTGACGGTGGCGTCGATATTGATGCCGGAGAGCATGCCGTCGCGGCCGATGTCGGTGTAGATGATGCCCTCGACGCCGTAGTCCTCGTACTTCTTGGCGAGGTCGATGACGTCATGGCCGGTCATCTTCGACCAGCCATCGACCGCCACCTTGCCCTCCTTGGCATCGAGACCGACGATGATGTGTCCGGGAAAGGCGCCGCAGGCATCGTGCAGGAAACCGGGGTTCTTCACCGCAGCAGTACCGATGATGACGTAGCTGAGACCATCGTCGAGGCAGCGCTCGATGGTATCGAGGTCGCGGATGCCGCCGCCGAGCTGCACCGGAATGTCGTCACCGACTTCCTTGAGGATCGCCTTGATGGCGCTCTCGTTCTTCGGCTTGCCGGCGAAGGCACCGTTCAGGTCGACGAGATGCAGACGACGGGCGCCCTGCCTGACCCATTCACGCGCCTGTGCGGCGGGGTCGAGGTTGAAGACGGTCGCCTCATCCATGAGGCCCTGCTTGAGACGGACGCACTGCCCGTCCTTCAGGTCGATCGCGGGAATGATCAGCATGGGAAAACAGTAGGTAGTTGAACCGGAACGGGGTTGGCAATAACGCCGGTGACGGCGCTCAGGGTTTCCAGTCGATGAAGTTGGACAGAAGCTGCAGGCCGGCCTGCGCGCTCTTCTCCGGGTGGCATTGGACGGCGAAGATATTATCCCGCGCACAGGCACTGGTAAAGGGGATGCCGTATTCCGTCGTGCCGGCCACGCAGGCGACATCTTCCGGAGCCACGTAATAGCTGTGCACGAAGTAGAAACGGGCACCATCGGCAATGCCGTTCCACAGGGGGTGCGGCCCGGCCTGTTTCACCTCGTTCCAGCCCATGTGCGGCACCTTCAGCTTCTGGCCGTCCGGCAGGTGCATCTTGTCGGCGGGGAAGCGTTTCACCTGCCCACGCAGGATGCCGAGGCCAGACACATTTCCCTCTTCGGAGTGCTCGAACAGCATCTGCTGGCCGATGCAGATACCGAGGAAGGGCTTGCTGGCGGCTGCATCGATCACCGCCTGACGCAGGCCGCGCTCGTTCAGCTCACGCATGCAGTCCGGCATCGCGCCCTGCCCCGGCACGACGACCCGCTCGGCAGCAGCGACCACGGCCGGGTCGGCGGTGACGACGACCGGTTTGCCGTTGGCGACGTGCTCAAGTGCCTTGGCGACCGAACGCAGGTTGCCCATGCCGTAGTCGACTACGGCAATCGCGCCTGCAGCCATCACAGGGCGCCCTTGGTCGAGGGAATGGCGCCGCTGGCGCGCGGATCGGCCTCGGCCGCCATGCGCAGCGCCCGGCCGAAGGCCTTGAACACGGTCTCGGCCTGGTGGTGGGCATTGGTGCCGCGCAAATTGTCGATATGCAGCGTCATCAGGGCGTGATTGACCAGACCCTGGAAGAATTCGTTCACCAGGTCGACGTCGAACTGGCCGATCCAGGCGCGCGTGAAGGCGACATGGAACTCCAGCCCGGGGCGACCCGAAAGATCGACGACGACGCGCGACAGGGCTTCGTCCAGCGGCACATAGGCGTGGCCGTAGCGGCGCAGGCCCTTCTTGTCGCCAAGGGCCTTGGCAAGCGCCTGGCCAAGCGTGATGCCGATATCCTCGACGGTGTGGTGCGCATCGATGTGCAGGTCGCCCTTCGCGGTCACTTCGAGGTCGATCGCACCATGGCGGGCGATCTGGTCGAGCATGTGGTCGAGGAAGGGGACGCCGGTGTCGAACTTGCCGACGCCAGTGCCATCGAGGTTGAGCTTCACCGAGACCTGGGTCTCGAGGGTATTGCGCGTGATTTCGGCTTGCCGCATGGATCGTGGCCACAGGGGAGGGAACAAGCCGGCATGATACCATTTCGACCTGTCGAAAAGCCCACCGAAACGTCCTCATGAGCAAGTACTGGAGCGCCACGACGCGCAAGCTGACCCCCTACGTTCCGGGCGAACAGCCCAAGCTGACGAAGCTGGTCAAGCTGAACACCAACGAGAACCCCTATCCGCCCAGCCCCAAGGCCGTCGCTGCAATGCAGGCGGAACTCGGAGCGGACGGTGCGACGCTGCGCCTCTACCCGGACCCGAACGCCGACCGGCTGAAGGATGCGATCGCCCGCCACTTCACCATGCACGGCATCACGCCGGCGCATGTCTTCGTCGGCAACGGCTCCGACGAGGTGCTGGCGCACGCCTTCCAGGGGCTGCTGAAGCACGAGCGTCCGATCCTCTTCCCGGACATCACCTACAGTTTCTATCCGGTCTATTGCGGCCTGTACGGCGTCGATTACGAGCAGGTGGCGCTGAACGACGATTTCGAGATCGTCGCTGCCGATTACCTGCGTCCGGAGGCCTGCAAGCCCGGTGGCGTGATCTTTCCGAACCCGAACGCCCCGACCGGGCTCCTGCTGCCGCTCGCTGAAGTCGAACGTATCGTCACCGGCAACCCGGAGGCGGTGGTCGTGGTCGACGAGGCCTATATCGACTTCGGTGGCGACGACATCCCGACAGCTATCGCACTGGTCGCGAAATACCCGAACCTGCTGGTCGTGCACACCCTGTCGAAATCGCGCTCGCTGGCCGGCCTGCGCGTCGGCTACGCCGTCGGCCATCCCGAGCTGATCGAGGGCCTGGAGCGCGTCAAGAACAGCTTCAACTCCTACCCGCTCGACCGCCTGGCTATTGCCGGCGCCGTCGCCGCGATGGACGACGTGGCGCACTTCGACGCGACCCGCAAGGCGGTCATGAAGAGCCGCGAGGCACTGATCGCCGACATGGCGAAACTCGGTTTCGAGACCCTGCCCTCCGCCGCCAACTTCATCTTCGCGCGCCATCCGAAGCATGACGCAGCGACGCTGGCCGTCGCCCTGCGCGAGCGCAGCATCATCGTCCGCCACTTCAAGCTGCCGCGTATCGAACAATACCTGCGCATCACCATCGGCACCGACGAGCAGTGTCTGGCCCTGCTCGCCGCCCTCAGGGAGATCCTGTGATGTACAACCCCATCGCCATCGCTCAAGTCGATCAGGCCATCACGTCGCGCCGCTCGATCCGCCGCTTCCTGCCGAAGCCCGTGCCGAAGAAGACGGTCGAGGAACTGCTCGCTGTCGCCGCCCGCGCGCCGTCCGGCACCAACGTGCAACCGTGGAAGGTCTATGCGCTCGCCGGCCACGCCAAGGACGCGCTCTGCGCTGCCATTCTCGACAAGCACAACAGCACCGGCATGGACGGGCGCGAATTCGATTACTACCCGACACAGTGGTCCGACCCGTGGCTGTCGCGCCGGCGCAAGATCGGCCTCGACCTCTATGGCCTGCTCGGCATCGGCAAGGACGACAAGGCGCGCATGAAGGAACAGACTGGGCGCAATTACCTGTTCTTCGACGCCCCGGTCGGCTTCATCTTCACCATGGATCGCCAGCTGGGCCGCGGCATGTTCATCGACTACGGGATGTTCCTCGGCAACCTGATGACCGCCGCCCGCGCCCGCGGACTCGACACCTGCGCGCAGGCCGCCTTTGCGGACTACCACACGACGATCCGCAAGATCCTCGGCATCCCCGAAAACGAACTGGTGGTCTGCGGCATGTCGCTCGGTTATGCCGATAATGCCGCACCGGAAAACCGGCTGGAGACCGAGCGCGAGCCGGTCCAGAATTTCACGGAATTCCGCGGCTTCTGAGATGTACTGCCCCGCCCACTTCGCCGAATCACGACCGGAGGTGCTGCACGCGCTGATGCGCGAGTACCCGCTGGCGACGCTGGTGACGATGGGCGACGACGGCCTCAATGCCGATCACATCCCGCTGCAGCTTGAAACCACGGGAGACGGTCAGCACGTCCTGCGCGGACACGTCGCACGTGCCAATCCGGTCTGGAAGAGCACCGGCAACGGCACGCCGGCGCTGGCCATTTTCCGGGGGCCGGATGCCTACATCACCCCGTCCTGGTACCCGACCAAGCGCGAGCACGGCAAGGCGGTGCCGACATGGAACTACGCCGTCGTCCATGCCCGCGGCCCGCTGAACTTCATCGAGGATGCCGACTGGCTGCGTACGCAGGTCGAAGCGCTGACGCGGCAGCAGGAAGGCGCCTTCGCCGAACCCTGGTCCGTCAGCGACGCGCCGGCCGACTACATCGAAAAGATGCTGGCTGCGATCGTCGGCGTCGAGATGACGGTGACCTCGCTCGAAGGCAAATGGAAGGTCAGCCAGAACCAGCCGGAGGAGAACCGCGACGGCATCGTGGCCGGCCTCGGCGACCTCGGTCGTTCAGACGCTGCGGCACTGATCCGACGCGACTAGACGACGCCCGCGAGCCCGAGCGCCGCCCCGGCGGCGATGCACCACAGCGGATGGAATTTCGTCTTCGTACTGAAGACAGCGACGGCAAGCACGAAGCCCCACCCCGCCCAGCCGAGCCCGGCCGATTGCCCGACCAGCGTCGCCCCCGAGAAGATCAGGCCTACCGCCAGCGGCGCCACGCCGAGCTGGATCGCACGCTGCCAGCGCGCGCCCTTGAAGCGATCCCAATGGCCGAAGAGCAGGTAGACGACGACGCTCATCGGCAGGCACATGGCGAGCGTCGCCACGAGCGCGCCGGCCAGCCCCGCTACCTGCCAGCCGATCAACGTCACCACCAGCACGTTCGGTCCCGGCGCCGCCTGCGCGATGGCGTAGAGGTGGGCGAAGGTGGTCGCATCCATCCAGTGGTGGTTCTCGACGACAACACGGTACAACTCGGGCAGCAGCGCCGTCGCGCCGCCGAAGGCGACGAAGGAGAGCAGCGCGAATTCGGTGAAGAGTTCGAGCAGCGTGTTCATTCACCACCCCCGTCATCTTTGTTCAGCAAACCGTAGGCCACCGCGCCGGAGAGCGCGATGCCGGCCAGCATCACCGCCGGCAGCGGCCAGCGCAGCAGTGCGATGGCAACGAAGACGAGCACCGTAAAGGGCAGGAAGTACGGTTTGCGCTTGATGGCCAGCGCCATGCGGAAAGCCATCGCGAAGAGCAGGCCGGAACCGGCGGCAGCGATGCCGCGCAGCATGGACTGCGCCTGAGGCAACGCACCGTACGCATCGTAGAGCAGCGCCAGCAGCAGCACGATGGCGACCGGCCCGGCGAGCAGGCCGAAGGGTGCAAGGCAGGCACCGGCCAGCCCGCCGTAGCGGCGGCCGACAACCACCGCCAGGTTGACCACGTTCGGCCCCGGCAGGAACTGACACAGGCCGAGTTGCTGGTTGAATTCCTCGGCCGCCATCCAGCGGCTGGTCTCGACCAGATAGTGCCTGGCGAACGGCAGCACGCCGCCGAAGCCGGAGAGGCCGATCTTCGAGAAGCCGAAAAAAAGCGCCGCGAGCGTGACCGCCGGCGGCGCCTTCGTTTGCTCGGTCACGTTCAATCGAGCCGGAGCTCGGCCGACTTGGCGTGCGCTGGCAAGCCCTCGCCATGCGCCAGCGTCGAGGCGATCCTGCCCAGCGTCTGCGCACCGGCCTTCGACACGCGGATCAGGCTGGAACGCTTCTGGAAATCATAGACGCCGAGCGGCGACGAGAAGCGCGCCGAGCCGGAAGTCGGCAGCACGTGGTTCGGACCGGCACAGTAGTCGCCCAGCGACTCCGAGGTATAGGGGCCGATGAAGATGGCGCCGGCGTGGCGGATCTTCGGCACCCATTGCTCGGCATCGGCCATCGAGAGTTCGAGGTGTTCGGGCGCGATGCGGTTGGCGATGGCGCAGGCCTCCTCCATGTCGCGCACCTGGATCAGCGCACCGCGGCCGGAGAGCGAAGCCTCGATCACCGCACGCCGCGGCATGGTCGGCAGCAGCTTTTCAATCGACGCAGCGACGCGGTCCAGGTAGGCGCCATCGGGGCAGACGAGGATGGACTGCGCCAGTTCGTCGTGCTCGGCCTGCGAGAAGAGATCCATCGCCACCCAGTCCGGGTCGGTCGAACCGTCGCAGACGACGAGGATTTCGGACGGGCCGGCGACCATGTCGATGCCGACGATGCCGAAGACGCGGCGCTTGGCGGCGGCAACGTAGGCATTCCCCGGGCCGACGATCTTGTCTACCTGCGGCACGGTCCCGGTGCCGTAGGCCAGCGCGCCAACAGCCTGCGCGCCACCGATGCAGAAGACGCGGTTCACGCCGGCGAGCGCGGCGGCCGCCAGCACCAGCTGGTTGTGCTCGCCGTCCGGCGTCGGCACGACCATGATCAGCTCGCCGACACCGGCGACGTGCGCCGGAATGGCGTTCATCAGCACCGACGACGGATAGGAGGCGAGCCCCCCCGGCACATAGAGGCCGACGCGGTCGAGCGGGGTGATCTTCTGGCCGAGCAGCGTGCCGTCGGCCTCCTCATACTGCCAGCCCTGCAGCGGCTGCTTCTCGTGGTAGCTGCGCACACGGGCAGCGGCAGACTCGAGCGCGGCACGACGGTCGGCGGGCAGACCGTTCAGCGCGGCCTCGAGCTCGGCACGCGAGAGTTCGAGTTCGGCCATGCTCTTTGCAGAGAGACGGTCGAAACGGTTGGTGTATTCGATCACCGCCGCGTCGCCACGCTTCTTCACGTCTGCAAGGATGTTCGCCACCGTCTGCTCGATGCGGTCGTCCTGCGCGCCTTCGAAGGCGAGCAGTTCGTCGAGCGCAGCCTTGAAGCCGGCATCGGTGGAATTGAGTCGTTTGATCGCGACCATGGTCTCAGTCCTTCTTCACCGCGCCGGCAAATGCATCGAGGATCTGTGCCAGCGCTTCTCGTTTCAGCTTCAGTGCCGCCTGATTGACGACGAGACGCGAGGAGATCGGCATGATGTCCTCGACCGCCACCAGCTTGTTGGCCTTGAGCGTGCCGCCGGTGGAGACGAGATCGACGATGGCGTCGGCCAGCCCGGCCAGCGGTGCCAGTTCCATCGAGCCGTAGAGCTTGATCAGGTCGACGTGCACGCCCTTGGCCGCGAAGTGCTCGCGTGCCGTCTTGATGTACTTGCTCGCCACCTTGAGTCGGGCGCCCTGGCGCACGGCGCGGGCATAGTCGAAGCCTTCCGGCACGGCCACCATCATCCGGCACTTGGCGATATTGAGGTCGAGCGGCTGGTAGAGGCCCTCGCCGCCATGCTCGATCAGCACGTCCTTGCCGGCGACGCCGAGGTCGGCTGCCCCGTATTGCACGTAGGTCGGCACGTCGGTGGCGCGGACGATGACGACGCGGACGTCCTCGCGATTGGTACCGATGATCAGCTTGCGGGAGGTTTCCGGGTTCTCGACCGGCACTATGCCGGCGGCCGCCAGCAGCGGCAGCGTTTCGTCGAAGATGCGGCCCTTGGAAAGGGCGATGGTGATGCCGGTCACGGGATCAGGCCTTTGAATGCTTGGAGAAATACGGATTTTAACGCAAAGCGGTCCCACCCTTGCGCCGCACAATCAGGGTGTCCGGTCAATGCGCTCGTCGCACCCTGGCACCGAGCCTGGCCAGCTTTTCCTCGATGCGCTCGTAGCCGCGGTCGAGGTGGTAGATGCGGTCGATGGTCGTTTCGCCCTGAGCGACAAGTCCCGCGATGACGAGGCTCGCGGAGGCACGCAGGTCGGTCGCCATCACCGTCGCACCTTCGAGCCTGGCGACACCGCGCACGATGGCATTGCTGCCCTCGATCTGGATATCCGCCCCCAGGCGCTGCAGTTCGTTGGCGTGCATGAAGCGGTTCTCGAAGATTGTCTCGCGGATGGTCGCGACGCCTTCGGCGACCGCATTGATGGCCATGAACTGCGCCTGCATGTCGGTCGGGAAGGCCGGGTAAGGGGCCGTGCGCAGGCTCACCGACTTCAGGCGCTGCGGTGCCTTGAGGCGGATCGCGTCGCGCTCCGTCACGACATCGCAGCCAGCGTCCATGAGTTTGTCGACCACGGCGTCGAGATAGGCGGCGGAAGTCTGCGTCAGTCGTACATCGCCGCCCGAGGCCGCCGCGGCACACAGATAGGTGCCCGTTTCGATGCGGTCCGGCATGATGCGATGCTGCGCGCCGTTCAGCCGCTCGACGCCGCGGATGCGGATGACGTCAGTACCGGCACCAGAAATCTGCGCACCCATCGACACCAGGCAGTTGGCGAGGTCGACCACTTCCGGTTCGCGCGCGGCATTCTCGATGATTGTCTCGCCGTCGGCGAGCACCGCCGCCATCATCAGGTTCTCGGTACCGGTCACGGTGACCATGTCGGTACAGATGCGTGCGCCCTTGAGCCGCTTTGCCTTGGCATGCACATAGCCGGCTTCGACGGTGACTTCGGCGCCCATCGCCTGCAGGCCCTTGATGTGCTGGTCGACCGGGCGTGCGCCGATGGCGCAACCGCCGGGCAGCGACACGCGGGCTTCGCCGCAGCGGGCGACGAGCGGGCCGAGGACAAGGATCGAGGCACGCATCGTCTTGACCAGATCGTACGGCGCCAGCGGGTTGTTCAGCCCGCCCGCGTCGAGCACCAGACCGGCCGGGCCGTCGAGCGTGACCGCCACGCCCATCTGCGCCAGCAGGCGCAGCATCGTCGAGATGTCGTTGAGATGCGGCAGGTTGTCGAGGCGGAGCGGGTCGGCTGTCAGCAGGCTGGCGCAAAGGATCGGCAGCGCCGCATTCTTGGCGCCGGAAATGGCCACCTCGCCGTTGAGCGGCGTGCCACCGGTGATGATGAGCTTATCCACGCTGTTGCTCCCATTCTTCTGGCGTCAGCGTTTTCATCGACAGCGCATGCAGGATGCCGGAATCGAAATGTCCCTTGAGCACGGCATTCACGCGCTGCTGGCGCTGCACGCGGTTCTTGCCGGCGAATTCTGCGCTGACGATGATCGCCTCGAAATGGTGACCATCGCCTTCGACGGTCAGGAATTCGCAGGGGAGCCCCTCGCGGAGCAGGGCTTCGATGGATTCTGGGTGCATCATGGGGCTTCAGTTCCTGAGTTTGTAGCCGCGCTTCAAGAGCGCCAGCGAGAATGCGGAGACGGCGAGGAAGGCTCCGGCAACCACGGCCAGGCTCGTCAGCGGCGACACGTCGGAGACGCCGAAGAACCCGTAGCGGAAGCCGTCGATCATATAGAACACGGGGTTGAATTGCGACACCTGCTGCCAGAACGCCGGCAGCGAATGGATCGAATAGAACACGCCGGAAAGCATGGTCAGCGGGAGGATCAGGAAGTTCTGAAAGGCGGCTAGCTGGTCGAACTTGTCGGCCCAGATGCCGGCGACAACGCCGAGCGCCCCCATGATTGCGCCGCCAAGCAGGGCAAAGACGAAAATCCACAGCGGCTGCTCAAAACCCGGTGGCGCGAACCAGACGGTGACGAGCAGCACGCCAATGCCGACGGCGACGCCACGGATTGCCGCTGCAATCACGTAGGCGAGGAAGAATTCAAGATAGGAAATCGGCGGCAGCAGCACGAAAACAAGGCTGCCGGTGACCTTGGACTGGATCAGCGACGACGACGAATTGGCAAAGGCGTTCTGCAGTACCGACATCATCACGAGGCCAGGGATCAGGAACGCGGTGTAGCGCACCGACTGATAGACCTGGACATGCTCGTCGAGGACATGACTGAAGATGAGCAGATAGAGCAGCGCCGTCACTACCGGTGCCGCAACGGTCTGGAAGCTCACTTTCCAGAAACGCAACAGCTCCTTCCAGAGCAGCGTGCGGAAACCGATCAGGCCGTTCATTGGCTCCGGCCTTTCTGCATCACACGCACAAAGGCTTCCTCCAGGTCGGGCGGCGACAGGCGCATGTCCTCGATGGCGATGCCGGCCTCGCGCAGAGACGCCAGTACCCGTTCCACCGCCGAGAAATCGGGCAGGCGCAACTGCCAGTCACCATTGGCTTGCCCGACCGCCAGACCGACAAGGCTTTCCGGCAACGCAGCACCACCGGCCAGACGCAGAGTGAGCGCATGGCCGGAAAACTCACGCAGCAGGTTTTCGGTCGAGTCGAGCGCCACCACACGGCCCTTCTGCAGCATCGCGATACGCCCACACAAGGCTTCGGCTTCCTCAAGGTAGTGGGTCGTCAGGATGATCGTGTGCCCTTCGCCGTTGAGGCGACGGACGAACTGCCAGAGGCCCTGGCGCAATTCAACGTCGACGCCGGCAGTCGGCTCGTCGAGCACGATCACCGGCGGCTTGTGCACCAGCGCCTGCGCCACCAGCACACGGCGCTTCATGCCGCCCGAGAGACGACGCATGTTGGTGTCAGCCTTGTCCGTCAGATCGAGGTTGGCGAGGATTTCATCGATCCAGGCATCGTTGTCGCGAAGGCCGAAGTAGCCCGACTGGATACGCAGGGTCTCGCGCACCGTGAAGAAGGGATCGAAGACCAGTTCCTGCGGCACGACGCCCAGCAGGCGCCGCGCTTCCCGATACTCGCCGACGACATCGCGGCCGAGGACGGCAAGCCTGCCCGCATCGGGCCTTGCCAGCCCGGCAAGGCAGGAAATCAGGGTGGTCTTTCCGGCGCCATTGGGACCGAGCAATCCGAAGAACTCACCTTCGGCGATGTCCAGGGAGACACCGGCGAGTGCGGTCAGCTTGCCGAAGCGCTTCTCGAGCTGTTGAATGGAAACGGCAACGCCCATGGCGTGATGGCAAGCGTCAGCGCCGGCGCCGCTCAGGCGAGCGGCAGGAAATCATCGACGCCGTAGAGCGCCGCGAGACTCATGAGCCCGGCGGGCGCATTGATGATGCGAAGGTCCATGTTGCGAACCTTGGCGTCGCGCAATAGAGCGAAGAGTACGGCGAGCGCAGAGGAGTCAGCATCCGCATCACCGATAGCGGCGAGATCGATTTCACGAACGTCATCGGCCAATGCGGCACGGCCGGACGCCAGAAGCGACGCCGCGCCGGCATACAGCATCGGCGCGGTGATTTTCAGACAGGAGCCGGATCGCTCGAGCATCAGGACTTCTTCTCGTTCTTCGCTTCGACCTGCTTGTTCTTGTCAGCCAGCGTGGTGATAAGCCCGTCGATACCGCCGTTGCGAACTTCCTGCGCGAATGTCTCACGATAATTGGTGACCAGACTGATGCCGGCCACAACAACGTCGTACACCTTCCAGGCACCGTTGTCCTGTTTTTCAACGCCGTAGTCCAACTGCACGGCCTGCTGGCCAGGCTGGCGGATCTCGGTGCGACCCGGCTGCATTTTCAGCGGCTTGTATACGATCGTCTGGCTCTTGTAGGCGGTCAGCGCATTCGAATAGGTACGAACGAGCAGCGTCTCGAACTCCTTGGCCAGCCGCTTTTTCTGTTCCGGCGATGCCTTGTTCCAGTCCTTGCCCACGGCAAGGGAGGTCATGCGCAGAAAATTGAAGTGCGGCAGCACCTTCGTTTCAACGAGCTCGATCGCCTTCTTCGAGTTGCCGCTCTGAATGTCCTTGTCCGTACGGACGATGGTCAGAACATCGTCGGTGACGCGCTTGACCATTGCATCGGGCGCCTCCTCGGCGGCAAGAGCATTGCCGGCGAGGAGAAAAACCCCCGCCAGCAGGGAAAACAACTGCTTCATGGTGATCCTGTTCGAAAATTACTTGGTGCCCCGGCTGGAACCCGGCGTCGACTGCAACTCCACGGGCGCCTTGCCGTTCGGCAATACGGCTTCACGCGGCGGGTTGCCGTCATAGACGGCGTTGCGGCGATGCTGCAGGTAGGCGTCGCGGATGTAGGCGTACTTGTCGGTGGCGCCTTCCTCGATGATCTTGTCGGTCGGCAGCAGCGCTGCGCGCTGATCGATGTAGCGGACGCCGACCAGCGTGTTGCGGACGTCGACCGGGTAGATGTACCAGACCGGGTCGGTATAGGAATCGACGACAAAACCGGCGGTATCGCGCACGGTGCGCGGCCCGATGACCGGCCAGAACAGGTAGGCACCCTCACCGGCACCCCAGACGGCCATGGTCTGGCCGAAATCCTCGTAATGCTTGTCGAGGCCCATTTCACTGGCGACGTCGAAAGCGCCGCCGATGCCGATGGTCGTATTCACCAGGACGCGTCCCCAATCGTTGAACGCATCGCTCGGCTTGCCCTGCAGCAGGTTGTTCATACCGATCATCAGATCGGCGATGTTGCTGAAGAAGTTGCCGACCACTGCCTTGACCGGCAGCGGAGTCACATAGTCGTAACCCTGGGCAACCGGCTTAGCGACGGCCGTATCAAGCACCTCGTTGACCGAGAACATCGCACGGTTCCAGCCCTCGGCCGGATCGTTCGGATTGTCACCCGCGATAGCCGCTCCCGAAAGGCAGGCTGCGATGGTGAGCGAGGCGACCGACTTAGCAATCATTTTCTTCACGACAAGCCCTCTAGTAAGTTATTTCTTTTCCGGCCCTTCAGTGGCCTTGTTGTACAGGAATTGCGAAATCAGTTTTTCAAGCACGACGGCAGACTGCGTCTTGGCAATCGTATCGCCGGCCTTCAGCATTCTTTCGTCACCACCCACATCGAGCCCGATGTATTGCTCACCAAGCAGGCCAGAGGTCAGGATGGACGCAAACGTATCCTTCGGGAAGCGGTAACGCGTGTCAACATTCATCGTCACGACCGCCTCATAAGTCGAGGAGTCGAATTGTATGTTTGCAACACGTCCGACCACAACACCGGCACTTTTCACCGGGCCGCGTACTTTCAGGCCGCCAATGTTATCAAATTTCGCTTGCAATACATAGGTTTCCGAAAAGTTGCTCGAGGAAAGATTCCCCACCTTTAGTGCAAGAAACAACAGTGCGGCCATGCCGATGGCAACGAAAAAACCGACCCAGAGGTCGAGGACTGTCCGATTCATCAGAGGCTCCGGAACATGAATGAGGTCAAAACGAAGTCGAGCGCCAGGATTGCCAGCGCCGAGGTAACAACGGTACGGGTGATCGCGCGGGAGACGCCTTCTGCCGTAGGAACGGAGTCGTAGCCTTCGAAAACGGCGATCAGGGAGACGGCTACGCCAAATACGAAACTCTTGATGACGCCATTCAGCACATCCTCGCGAAAATCAACCGAGGCCTGCATCTGCGACCAGAAAGCCCCCTCGTCGACGCCGATGAAAACGACGCCGATCAGGTAGCCGCCAAAGACGCCCATCATCGAGAAGAGGGCTGCCAGCAGCGGCATCGAGATGACGCCGCCCCAGAATCGCGGGGCAACAACGCGGGCAAGCGGATTGACGGCCATCATGTCCATCGCTTTCAGCTGCTCGGTTGCCTTCATCAGGCCGATTTCGGCGGTGACAGCCGAGCCTGCCCGGGAAGCGAAGAGGAGACCGGCCACCACCGGGCCCAACTCGCGCACCAGCGACAGCGCGACGAGAATCCCCAGCGCCTCGGATGAGCCATAGCGCTGCAGCGTTTCGTAGCCCTGCAGACCAAGCACGAGACCGACGAAGAGGCCGGACACGAGGATGATGATCAGCGAGAGAACCCCGGAGAACCAGATCTCCCGCAGCAGAAGCTGCGGCCGCAGGAAGGTCTGCGCCGAATAACCGAGGATGGCGGCAAAAAAGCGGGCGGCAAAGCCGAGCCGCCAGATACGGTCCGTCACTCGCGAACCGAGGCCGACAAGAAGATTCCGCAGGCTATCCACGGGCATTGCTCCGCAGCAGGTCGGCAGAAAAATCACCGGCGGGGTAATGGAAGGGGACCGGCCCATCGGCCTCGGCATAGAGGAACTGGTGCACGAAGGGATCCTTCGTGGCGCGAAGCTCATCCGGCGTACCTTCGGCAACGACACGGCCTTCCGACATGAAGTAGATGTAGTCGACGATCAGCATCGACTCCTGGATATCGTGGGTCACCATGATGGAGGTGGCGCCGAGCGCATCGTTGAGCTTGCGAATAAGCTGGCCGATCACGCCCAGCGAGAGCGGATCAAGCCCGGTGAACGGCTCGTCGTACATCATCAGCATCGGGTCGAGTGCGATCGCCCGTGCCAGCGCCACCCGGCGAGCCATGCCGCCGGAAAGTTCATTCGGCATCAGCTTGTGCGCACCGCGCAGGCCGACGGCATTGAGCTTCATCATGACCAGATCGCGAACCAGCTCTTCCGGCAGATCGGTATGCTCGCGAATCTGGAAGGCGACGTTGTCGAAAACAGAAATGTCGGTAAACAGCGCGCCAAACTGGAAGAGCATGCCCATGCGGCGGCGCATGGCATAGAGTTCGGCGTGCCCCATCCTGTGCACCGCCTGACCGTTGACCTCGACCGAGCCGCCGGTTGGCCGCAACTGGCCACCGATCAGGCGCAGCAGCGTCGTCTTGCCGCAGCCCGACCCACCCATGATCGCCACCACCTTGCCTCGCGGGAAATCCATGTTGATTCCGTTGAGGATCGGGCGGTTGTCGTAGGAAAAGTTGAGGTCGCGGATCTTGACCAGGCAATCGGCCGGCACGGCGGCTCCACAAAATCTGAAAAGTCCGCGATTTTAACAGAAGGCCGCCCGCCGGCACTGTGAGAATAATCACGGTGCCATTTCCGGCCGGCTTCGCAACAGTCACCCGCGCCCGATCGCGGAAAGGGGCCTCTCCTGTACATTCCGTGCAACTATTGAGGATAATCCCCCGGGAAGCCGAAACCAGACACCAACACAACAGGAGCACGATGCCAACCGAGGCGAAGACCAACACCTCCGATGCCAGGCAACTACTGCTGATCGTCGATGACGATCCGCTGATCGCCGACACACTCTCGATCGCCCTGCGCGACGCCTATGACGTCGTGACCAGCCCGTCGCGACCGCAGGCGATCCAGTTGCTGCGGCAATTGCGGGAGCCGCCGGCGCTGGCATTGGTCGACCTTGGCCTGCCGCCCCTGCCTCATCGCCCGGACGAGGGGTTCGCGCTGATTTCCGAATTGCTGAAACTGGCACCGGAACTGCGCATCGTCGTCCTTTCCGGTCAGAACGACGACACCAATGCCCGCCATGCGCGGAC
>JAKJEY010000069.1:9499-9837 GCA_022705165.1 Pseudomonadota bacterium | reverse complement strand
GGTCTTCTGGTACCGGTGGCTATGACAGAACACGGCTTGTAGCCAGTGCAGCAAACGAAAACCAAACTAAGGCGATGCCAGTCTAGCACAAAAGTTGTCAGACGACCTGACTTTCGGCCAACCGGTTAATCATTGTTCCATGAATTTACGGCTATGATCCTTGTTCCACAATACGAAAATCTACTGAGATTCCATTGAGATAGACATGATCGAAACGCGTTTCTGCCTCGTCCGCCACGGTGAAACCCCCTGGAACGCCGAACGGCGCATTCAGGGGCACACCGACATCGGCCTCGATCCGGAAGGGGTGCATCAGGCGGGGCTGGCGGGGCGCTGGC
>JAKJEY010000069.1:0-9424 GCA_022705165.1 Pseudomonadota bacterium | reverse complement strand
TGCGTGCGCGCCTGACCGCCGAGCCGCTGGCAGCCGCGCTCGGTCTTCCGATCCGCTATGTGCCGGCCCTGCGCGAGCGCCGCTACGGCATCTTCGAGGGCTTGACCTACGACGAGGCACGGGCACGTTTTCCCGATGACTACGCCGCTTTCGAGCACCGCGAGCCGGATTACGCCTTTCCCCATGGCGGCGAGAGCCTGCGCACCTTCTTTGCCCGTGTCACGGGGGCGCTGGAGGCCCTGCATGCGGCGCACCCGGGCGAAACCGTGGCGATCGTGACCCACGGCGGCGTGCTGGATATCGTCAATCGCTTCGTGCGCGGCAATCCGCTGGAGCTGCCCCGCGATTTCCATATCCCTAATACCGGACTCAACTGGGTGCGGGCAGCGCCCGAAGGCTGGCGGATCGAATCCTGGGCAGATACGCGCCATCTCGACCATGGCGCGCTCGACGAACTCGGCGTTACCTGATCCGGCCGCATCGGATTGACGCCGTGCAGCATGGTACAATTCGCCCCTTTTTCAACGGTTTGAGAGGCACACGATGTTTTCCGCGAAAGACACCCTGAGCAAGGTCGATCCCGAGCTGTGGAGCGCCATCGAAGAAGAGAATCATCGCCAGGAAGAGCATATCGAGCTCATCGCGTCCGAGAACTACGTCAGCCACGCGGTGATGGCCGCGCAGGGCTCGCAGCTGACCAACAAGTACGCCGAGGGCTACCCGGGCAAGCGCTACTACGGCGGCTGTGAATTCGTCGACAAGGCCGAGCAGCTGGCGATCGATCGCCTCAAGAAGCTGTTCGGTGCCGATGCTGCCAACGTGCAGCCGAATTCGGGTTCGCAGGCCAACCAGGCCGTGCTGATGGCCTTCGCCAAGCCTGGCGACACGATCATGGGCATGAGCCTCGCCGAAGGCGGCCACCTGACGCACGGGATGCCGCTCAACATGTCCGGCAAGTGGTTCAACGTCGTTGCCTACGGCCTCGACGCCAACGAGGACATCGACTACGACGCCATGGAGCGTCTGGCGCGTGAGCACAAGCCGAAGATCATCGTCGCCGGCGCCTCTGCTTTCGCGCTGCGCATCGACTTCGAGCGCTTCGCCAAGGTGGCGAAGGAAATCGGCGCCATCTTCTGGGTCGACATGGCGCACTATGCCGGCCTCATCGCCGCCGGTTTCTATCCGAACCCGGTGCCGCACGCCGATGTGGTCACCTCGACCACGCACAAGACGCTGCGCGGCCCGCGCGGTGGCATCATCCTGATGAAGGCGGAGCATGAGAAGGCGATCAATTCCGCCATCTTCCCGGGCCTGCAGGGCGGCCCGCTGATGCATGTCATCGCCGCCAAGGCCGTGGCCTTCAAGGAAGCCGCCTCGCCGGAGTTCCGTGACTATCAGGAACAGGTCATCAACAACGCCCGTGTCATGTCCAAGGTGCTCGGCGAGGAGCGCGGCCTGCGCATCGTCTCCGGCCGTACCGAGAGCCACGTCTTCCTTGTCGACCTGCGCCCGAAGAACCTCACCGGCAAGGAAGCCGAGGCGGCGCTGGGCAAGGCCCACATCACCGTCAACAAGAACGGCATTCCGAACGATCCGCAGAAGCCGATGGTCACCTCCGGCATCCGCATCGGTTCGCCGGCGATGACGACGCGCGGCTTCACCGAGATCGAGGCCGAACGTGTCGCGCATCTCGTCGCTGACGTGCTCGATGCGCCGAACGACGAGGCTGTGCTGGCCCGCGTGCGCGAGGAAGTCGCCGCGCTGTGCAAGAAGTTCCCCGTCTACGGAAACTAAGCAAACATGAAGTGCCCGTTCTGCAGCGCTGTCGATACCACCGTCGTTGATACCCGTATCAACGACGATGGCGACATCGTGCGCCGCCGGCGTCGCTGCCTCTCCTGCGACAAGCGCTTCACGACCTACGAGCGGGCGGAGATCCGCCTGCCGCAGGTGGTGAAGAAGAACGGTTCGCGCGTCGATTACGACCGCGAGAAACTGGCGGCCAGTTTCTGGCTGGCCCTGCGCAAGCGCCCCGCGACCACGGAAGCGGTCGAGGGCGCCATCACGCGCATCGAGGAAAAGCTGCTCGCCCTCGGCGAGCGTGAAATTCCGTCCGAGAAGGTGGGCGAGATGGTCATGCGCGAGCTGAAGAAGCTCGACAAGGTGGCCTACATCCGCTTCGCGTCGGTCTATCGCGATTTCGAGGACGTCGACGATTTCTCGGAAATGATCCGCGAGATTTCCCCGAAGACCCCTTCGCGCCGCGGGCGCTGATTCCCTGTCCATGTTCAGCGCCGCCGATCACGAATTCATGGCGCGGGCGCTGCGACTGGCCGAGTCCGGCCTGTACTCCGCGACCCCCAATCCGCGCGTCGGCTGTGTGCTGGTCCGCGACGGCACAGTCGTTGGCGAGGGCTGGCACGAAAAGGCCGGGGGCCCGCATGCCGAGGTGCACGCCCTGCAATCCGCCGGTGATCTGGCCCGGGGAGCCACGGCCTACGTAACCCTCGAACCCTGCAGCCACCACGGGCGCACGCCGCCTTGCTGCGAAGCCTTGCTCGCCACCGGCATCGGGCGTGTCGTTGCGGCGATGCAGGACCCGAATCCGCTCGTTGCCGGCCAGGGGCTCGCGTGGTTGCGCGACGCCGGGCTCGCCGTGGACAGCGGCCTGTTGGCGAACGAGGCGCGCGAACTCAACATCGGTTTCGTCTCGCGCATGGAACGCGGGCGCCCCTGGGTCCGTTTGAAGGCGGCAGCGAGCCTTGACGGACGTACTGCGCTCGAGAACGGCAGCAGCCAATGGATTACCGGCCCCGACGCGCGCCGTGACGGGCATCGCTGGCGTGCGCGTGCCTGTGCGATCCTGACCGGGATCGGCACCGTTCGCGATGACGATCCGCAGTTGACGGTGCGCGATGTCGAGACCGCGCGGCAGCCGTTGCGCGTCGTTGTCGATAGCCGGCTCGAGATCGATCCCTCGGCACGTGTCCTGCAGGGTGAACGTGTACTGGTCGTGGCCGCCGTCGAGAATCACCTGCTGGCCAGCATCATCGAGGCGCGCGGGGCCGAAGTGATCTTCCTGCCGAACGATGCCGGCAAGGTCGACCTCCAGGCGCTGATGCGCGAACTCGCCAAGCGCGGCATCAATGAGCTCCACGTCGAGGCCGGGTTCAAGCTGAACGGTTCATTGCTGCGCGAGGGGCTGGTCGACGAGCTGCTGCTGTATCTGGCGCCGAGCCTGATTGGCGATGCGTCGCGCGGGCTTTTCAACCTGCCCGCGCTGGACGATCTGGCGGAGAAGCGTACGTTGCAGTGGCGCGACGTGCGTCAGGTCGGCAGCGACCTGCGCGTGGTGGCGCGGCTTACCTGACGCTGCAGACCGGGCAGCCCGGATCGCGCCCGAACTTCACGCTGCGCCACTCCATCGACAGCCCATCCAGCAGCAGCAGTCGGCCGACCGGCGATTGGCCGCAAGCAGCGACCAGCTTCAGTGCCTCCGCCGCCTGCATCGCACCGATGATGCCGGTCAGCGGCGCGAAGACCCCCATCACGGCACAGCGGACTTCCTCGACATCCTCGCCTTCCGGAAACAGGCAGTGGTAGCACGGTGAGTCGTCGCGGCGCGCATCGAACACCGAGAGCTGGCCGTCGAAACGGATTGCCGCACCCGAAACGAGAGGCTTCCTGAGCGCCACGCAGGCGCGATTGACGGCGTGACGGGTCGCAAAGTTGTCGCAGCAGTCGAGAACGACATCCGCAGCGGCGACCGCCGTCGTCAGCGCCTCACCCTCCAGTCGCTGCGTGACCGCAGACACCTCGACCTCCGCATTGATCTCGGCCAGTGCGCTGCGACCGGACGTTGCCTTCGCCATGCCGACACGTGCCTGCGTGTGAAGGATCTGGCGCTGCAGGTTGGTCAGGTCGACGGTGTCGCCATCCGCAAGCGTGATGCGCCCGATGCCGGCCGATGCAAGATAAAGGGCCGCGGGTGATCCCAGTCCGCCGGCGCCGATGACGAGTGCGTGCGCGGACAGGATGCGTTCCTGTCCGTCGATGCCGATCTCGTTGAGCAGGAGGTGACGGGAGTAACGGAGAAGCTGCTGGTCGTTCACCGGGATGAAAAAACCGGGGAGGCCCCCGGTCTGTCCTTATTTGTATTCACGCCATTCGGGCGGCGTATCGTCGTGGTCGCCGTGAGGATGCTGCTCCCAGGCGTGAATGTACGCTTCGTTCGAGCGCTTCATCTTGTAGGCCGGCGCATCGAGGTTGTGCAACTGCGTTTCCTCGATGTAATGGATCAGCGCCCGGGTCAGCTTCGAGAGCAGCGTGTTGTCGAGGTGGAAGCCCTTGTCGACCAGTTCCTCTTCAAGATCCGACAGCGTGTATTGCGTCAGCTCGTAGCCGACGCCGACGGTGCGCTTCTCGAGGTGCGGAGTGACGTCCAGCGCCTCCTTCTCCGCCAGGTGATCGCTGGCCTCCGGCACCTGCCCGGGTGGAAACTTGGCAAACAGGATTTCCCGCTCCTTGTGGAGCGCGGAATCCTTCTTCGAGGAACTCGGCGCCATGGCGTCCTCCCGGCAGACAGATGATTACTGCTTATTCTGCATGATCTGCAGACCCTTGAGAAGATTGATCGCCTGGCTCAGCTGGTAGTCGTTCTTCGACGCCAGTTCACGCGTCGTCGGCTCCTTCTCGTCGTCCTCTTCCTTGCTGCCCGGCTTGTTGTTCTGCGGCTTCGGAGCTTCCTTGGCGGGGGCCTTCGTCTGCGGCTTAGGAGCCTCCTTGGCCGGTGCGGCATCCTTCTCGCGGTCATTGTCGAGGTGGCGGTCGAGGTCGGCTTCGCGGATGCGCTGGCGGCTCTCGCCATTCGCACTTTCCTCGACGACGATGTCCGGCACGATGCCCTTGGCCTGGATCGAGCGCCCCGACGGCGTGTAGTAGCGGGCCGTGGTCAGCTTGATCGCCGTATTGCCGGGCAGCGGCAGCACGCTCTGCACCGAGCCCTTGCCGAAACTTTGCGTACCCATGACGACGGCGCGCTTGTGATCCTGCAGGGCGCCGGCGACGATCTCGGACGCGGAGGCCGAGCCACCGTTCACCAGGACCACCATCGGTACCTTGAGGGCATGCACCGGGAGCGATTTCAGGTAATCCTCCCCGCTTCGGGGGCCACCACGCAGGTAGTCCTCCGGCGAGGCGTAGTACTTGTGCTTGGCATCCTCGGTACGGCCATCGGTGTAGGTCACCAGCGTCTTCGGCGGCAGGAAGGCCGCGGAAACGCCGACTGCCGCATTGAGCAGGCCGCCCGGGTCGTTGCGCAGATCGAGGACGAGGCCGTTGAGCGTGCCGGCCTTGTAGAGGTCGTTGAGGTGCTTCACGACCGCAGCACCGGTGTTTTCCTGGAAGGTCGAGACGCGCAGGTAACCGTAGCCGGGTTCGACGAGTTTCGACTTCACGCTCTGGATCTTGATCACTTCGCGTGTCAGCGTGATCTCGATCGGCTTCGTCTCGCCCTTGCGGATGATGCTCAGCTTGATCTGGGTCTTCGGCTTGCCGCGCATCTTCTTGACGGCATCGGTCAGCGTCAGCCCCTTCACCAGCGTGTCGTCGAGCTTGAAGATCAGGTCGCCGGCCTTAACGCCGCCACGGAAGGCCGGCGTGTCCTCGATCGGCGAGATGACCTTGACGATGCCGTCTTCCATGCCGACCTCGATGCCGAGACCACCGAACTCGCCCTGCGTGCCGACCTGCAGGTCCTTGAAGGCATCGACGTCGAGATAGGAAGAGTGCGGATCGAGGTTGGAGACCATCCCGCTGATGGCGTGGGCGATCAGTTTCTTGTCTTCGACGGGTTCGACGTAACCCTGCTTGATGGCGTTGAAGACCTCGGCGAACGTACGCAGCTCCTCGATCGGAAGGTTCGGTCGGGTTTCCTTTTCCGCGAATGCCGAGAACTGCAGGCTGATGAGAATGCCGGCGACGAAGCCGGTGCCGATCAAACCTGCCTTTTTCAACTTGCCTGTCATGCTTGCTCCTGCCCGAATTACTTGAGAGAGGCCCATTTCAGGGGGTCTACGGGCTGCCCCTGATGGCGGATTTCAAAGTATAGCCCGGATTCCGGGTTGCCACCGCTGTTGCCCACGGTCGCCACGGTGTCGCCGCCGCGAACGCTGTCGCCAACGTGTTTCAGCAGCGCGTCGTTGTTGCCGTAGATCGTCAGGTACGAATCGCCATGGTCGACGATCAGCAGGTTGCCGAATCCGCGCATCCATTCCGCGAACACGACGCGACCTCCGGCCACCGCCTTGACTTCCCCGCCCATCGGGCTGCGGATGAAGAGGCCCTTCCAGTTGCTGCCTTCCTGGCGCGGGGTGCCGAAGCGATTGCTGACGGTTCCCTTCACCGGCAAACGGAGATTGCCCTTCAGCGCGACGAAACTGCCGGCGGGGGCCGCCTGCGGCAACTGCGCGTTTTCGATCTCCAGCGCGGCGGCGCCCTGCGAGCGCGCTGCCTTGCCACCGTCCTTGGAGCTTGCGCGGGGGCGTTCGGTTCGCGCAGCGATGAGTTTCGTCAGCTTGTCGATCAGTTCCTTGAGGCGCCTTTCGTCGCGCTGAAGGGCGCCGACTTCCTTCTTCTGCGCTGCGATCTGCGCCGAAATCTTGCCGTACGTGGCCTTTTTCTGCTCGCGCTGGGCGAGCAGCCGGTCATGCTTGTCCTTCTGCCGGGCCTCCACGGCGACGAGCGCGCTGGCGCGGTCCTGCGTACGCGCGGCGATATCCTGTTTCTTGCGGAGATTGGCCTCGATCTGCTGCAACAGATTGACGCGTGCCCGCGCGACGATGTCGATGTAATACATGTCGCGCGCCATCTGGTTGGGGTTGTCGCCGTTGAGCAGCAGCTGCAGGGAATCGGGGGAGCCGCGCAGGTACTGCTGATAGAGCAGGTCCGCCAGTTGCGCCTGTTGCGCGGCGATCTGCGCTTCCAGCGACTTGGCCTGCGTGCCGAGTTCGCGCAGGGTGCCCTGCAACTGCCCGCGTTCGTCGCCGAGTTCCCGCAGTTCGCGCTGCAACTGCGAGATCGAGCGTTCCGAATCCTTCAGCTGGTCGGCGACTTCGGCGCGCGATCCTTCCGCTGCCGCGATGTCCTTTTGCAGGGTGTCGATCTTCTCGCGCAGGTCGCGCAGATCCGATTTCTTTTCCGAGACCTCGGATTTTTCCGGCGACGGCTTCGTTGCCTTTGCGGCATGGGCCGTCGGCCATGCGACGGCGATGGCCAGGCAGAGCACCACGAGGCGTCGACAGGAGTTTTGCAGGCAGATGGGGGTCAAGCGCAATCGCCGGAAGGAATGAGATGAGAGGGCCCGGCAAGGTCCGCGAAGCCGGTTCGTTCATTAGGTTAAACTGATGAAACATTTTATAATGAACCGACCTATCGTACGAGCCGCGTGCAACGTGGAATCTGGCATCAATCTCATCGACAAGCAGGAGCATATCGAGCAGGCGGCACGAGCGCTGAAGGCCATTTCGCACCCGCTGCGCCTGAAGATTCTCTGTGTCATCGGTCCGGATGAGGCCTGTGTGCAGGAGATCGTCGATGCGGTCGGGACGTCGCAAAGCAATATCTCCCAGCATCTTGCCATCCTGCGTGAAAAGGGCGTGCTGATGACGCGCAAGGATGCCAACCGGGTGTATTACCGGGTCGGCGACCAACGCACGCTGCAGCTCATCGGCATGATGCGGGAGGTCTTCTGCGGCATCCCCGCGGACGCCTGAAACCCCATCGCTGCCTATTGTTCAATTCGCCGAGGCCGGCACCTTCATCATTTCTGGAGTTTTCCTTGGATTTCATTCAGCAGAACCTGATGCTCGTCATCCTGACCGTGACCAGCGGCGCCATGCTGCTCTTCAACCTGCTGCAGGGCGGTGCAGGTGCCCGCGTCACGACCAGCGAAGCGACCAACCTGATCAACCGGGAGGATGCACAAGTGCTCGACGTGCGGGAAGCTGCCGATTTTGCGACCGGCCACCTCGCCGGAGCACGCAATATTCCCGTCGCCAAATTCGAGGAGCGCGCAGCCGACCTCGAAAAGCTCAAGGCTACGCCGCTGATCGTCTGTTGCGAGACCGGCATCCGCAGCATGAAGGCGGTCAGTACCCTGAAGAAGCAGGGCTTCGAGCGCGTCTTTTCCCTTGATGGGGGCATCGCTGCCTGGAACAAGGCCGGGCTGCCGTTGACGACCAAGAAGGACGGGCGCAAGTGAGCCAGCCGCGAGTCCTGATGTACAGCACGGCGGTCTGCCCGTTCTGCATTCGCGCCGAGCAACTTTTGCGCGCGCGTGGCGTTGCCGAGATCGAGAAGGTCCGCATCGACCTCGATCCGGCGCGACGCGACGAAATGATGCAGAAGACCGGCCGTCGCACCGTGCCGCAGATCTACATCGGTGATACCCATGTCGGTGGTTGCGACGACCTCGTCGCCCTCGACCAGGCGGGCAAGCTGCAACCGCTGCTTGCCGGCACCAACTGAATTTTCATCCACTTTCTCACCAGGAAAACGTCGTCATGAGCGAACAACAGGAAGCCCCGTCCTTCTCGATCGAAAAGCTGTACCTGAAGGACCTCTCCGTCGAGGTGCCGAATGCCCCCGAGATCTTCCTCGAGCAGGATGCGCCGCAGGTCGAGATTCAGTTGCAGACCAACGGCCGCAACCTCGGCAGCGGTGCCTACGAAGTCGTCCTGACGGTGACCGTCACGGCGCGCATCGGCGAGAAGACCGTATTCCTCGTCGAAATCGGCCAGGCCGGCATCTTCCGCATCTTCAACGTGCCGGACGAAAACCTTGAGCCGCTGATCGCCGTCGCCTGCCCGAACATCCTCTTCCCGTATGCACGCGAAGTCGTCTCTGACGCGGTGACCCGCGCCGGCTTCTCGCCGGTCGTGCTGCAGCCGGTCAACTTCGAAGGCATGTATCTGGCCCGCCTGCAGGAAGCGGAAGCGCAGGCTGCCGCGACCGGCGCGCACGAAGTCCCCGTCCAGTAAGGAGTTTTCCATGGCCATGCGTTTTGTCCCGGTGGTGCTTGTCTCGGCGGACGCACCGTCGGTCAAGGGCAAGCCGCTCTTCGTCATCAAGCGCTTTACGCCGGTCGAACCGGTGGTCAGCCTCGAAGGCTGGACCAAGGTGCGCGATGCCGACGGCGGGCTGGCGTGGATCGAGAAGAAACATCTTTCAGAGCAGCGCACGGTGCTCGTTACCGCCTCGCTGGCGCAGGTTCGTCGCGAGGCGAACGACGATGCGCCGCTGGTGTTCGAGGCGCAGAAGGGGGTCGCCCTCGAATTCGTCGAGCCGGCGGTCGCCGGCTGGGCCAAGGTGCGCCACCGCGACGGCATGTCCGGTTATGTGCGGGCTTCCCAGGTCTGGGGCCTGT
>JAKJEY010000068.1 GCA_022705165.1 Pseudomonadota bacterium | reverse complement strand
GCCGTGAACGTGAATATCGGTGCGGCGGCGCCGGCGTTCCGTGCGCCGCAACTGACGGCCGGGGAACTGGAATTTCCGGCAGCGATGGCCGGCCGGCCGCTGGTGATCCGCTTCTGGGCAGACTGGTGCAAGTACTGTGAGGCGGAAATGCAGGCGATCGAGGTCGTTTATCAGCGCCATCGAGAAAAGGGGCTGAACGTGGTCGCGATCAACGCCGGGCAGGACCGGGCGACCGCTGCCGCGTTCGTGAAAAAGATCGGTGTCACTTATCCGGTGCTGCTTGACGAGCCGTCGGCAATCGCCAAGCGCTATGGTGTGGTCGGACTGCCGACGACGTTCTTCGTCGATGCCGGAGGTATCGTGCGCGGCAAGATCGTCGGTGAGGCGGACGCGGCGACGTTCGAGCGAGAGGCGGTAGCATTGCTGAAATGAGTGCGATGGACATATGCGACCTGTGCGGCCTGAAGATCGGTGCCCAGGTATGGACAGTGCAGCACGAGGGCAGGCAAATGCGTTTCTGCTGCGAGGGCTGCAAGGGCATTTACCAGATGCTCAACAACGTTGAAGACGATCCTGCCGGTGACGGCACCTGCGATGGAGGAAAGCAATCATGATGCAACCGATGATGCATGAAGCCGCAAAGCATGCGCCGCAGATGATGGGCGACATGATGAAGCCGATGATGATGGCCTCGACGGGCTTTGTCGCTGCCCGCGCGCTGGGCGCCAACCCGGTCGGCGTGCTGCTGCGCAGCCCGCTGCTGCTGCTTGCCGCCGGTGCGGCAGCCGGCTATTTCGGCTACAAGTACCGCAAGGAGATCGCGCAGGCGGTCGTCAAGCTGACCGATATGGGCAAGGACTTTGCGGCGCAGCAGAAGGAAAACCTCGACGACCTGATCGCCGAGGCAAAGGAAGGCAACGAGGCAGAGGCCAAGGCGGCTGCCGCGACGACGACCGAACCCCCGGCAGCTGCCTGACCGCCCGGTCGTTTTCTGCAGGAGTTCTCGCATGAGCGAACATGCCCGCCGCGTCCTCGTGTTGGCAAAGGATGACGACTATCTCCGTCTCGCGCTGCCGGCGGCCTTCGCCAATCCCGGCTCGGCGCGGGTGATCGAGGGCGCGCTGCTGGCCTTGCCCGGCGTGCGCGGTGCGACGCTGGACTTGCGCGGCGCAAGGCTGTCGGTGCATTTCGATCCGCTGGCGAGCAGCCATCGGCAGATCGCGTTGGTGCTGAAGTCGACGCTGGATGCAGCGCTGTCTGCAGCCTCCGCGGCATCCTCGGCCAGTGCAACGGATGGTGCTGCGCCATCGACGTCCGCCTTGCCTGCAGGCGAGTGGCCGGCGCGCGTGGAGGCCTGGCGCCGGCGCGCACTGCAGTGGCTGCGCTACGCCAACGAGAAGGCGCTGGCGGCCTCGCATGCCATGCAGGCGCAACTGCTGAAGCCACCGGGTGGCATCGTGCCGGCGGCAGTTCCTGTGGCCGGCACCGCATCATCCCCCTGGCGCAAGGTCTTCAACCCGGCGCTGGTCAATGAGCGCGCGATCATCAATTTCGCCAACGACGTGCTCGCCTTCTACCTGATCCGCGTGCACTGGAACCGGATCACGCAGCAATGGCTGCGCTTCCCGGCACGGCACGCCGACGCCTGGCTGGCGGTGTTCTATCTCACCTTCCTGCTGGTGCGCTATCGCAAGCGTGTGCTTGCGGCGCCGAAGCCTGCGGCGCTGCCTCCGCCAGCCGAGTCGACTGGCGACGGAAGCGTGGCATGAACGCTGTCCTGCCGGTCGAGGTCCGTGTCGTTCATGCACTGACGCGGCGCATTCGCGTCCTCGTGCCGGCGCTCGCCCGCGACGAGGAACGCTTCTATCTGCTCGAGATCCTGCTGCGCAAGCGGCCGGCGATCCGCGAGGTGCGCGCTGAACCGCGCATCGGTTCGCTCACTGTCCATTTTGCGCCGGAGGAAATGGCGCGCGAGGCATTGCTCGACGCCATCACGCACGTTGCCACGGCGCTCGTGCGCGCGCCGCGCCCGGCGAAGCCGGCTGCACCGGCGATCGACCCGGATGCGCCGGTGCAGCATAGCTCCCTCGCCATCGAGGGCATGACCTGCGCTTCGTGTGCCGCCTTGATCGAGCTCTCGCTGAAACGCGATCCGCGCGTGAAATCGGCCGGCGTCAACTTTGCCGCCGGCACCGCTGCCGTCGATGGCCAGCTGGACCGCGATGCCGTGTTCGCGCTCGTCGAGCGCCTTGGCTATACGCCACGGCCGATGGACACGCTGGCGCAGCGCCGCTTCCTTGTCGAGCGCGAGAAGGCGCTGCGCGAGGAGGCGAGAAAGCGCTTCATCGCCGCCGCAGCGCTGACCGGCCCGCTGATGGCGCTGGGCATGGCGATGCCGCACCATTACAGCCTGCGGCTCCTGCAGTTCGCGCTGGCGACGCCGGTCGTCTTCGGTGCCGGACGTCCCTTCTTCGACAAGGCGATCAAACTTGCCCAGCAGCGTGGGGCCAACATGGATACGCTGATCGCGCTCGGTGCCGGTGCCGCCTACCTCTACAGCCTGCCCGGCCTGCTGCCGCACCGCAAGACGCACTTCCTGTACTTCGAGGCGGCAGCGTCCATCGTGGCCTTCGTGCTGCTCGGCCGCTATCTGGAGGAGCGCGCCAAGGGCAAGGCCGGCGAGGCGATCCGCCAGCTGATCGAGCTGCAGCCGGCGACGGCGACGGTGCTGCGCGACGGTGCCGAATTCGTCATCGATGCCGAAGCCATCGTCGCCGGCGATCTGCTGCGCGTGCGTCCCGGCGAGCGCATTCCGACCGACGGTGAAGTCGTCGAGGGCAGTTCGGCGGTCGATGAGGCGATGCTGACCGGCGAGAGTATCCCGGTGAGCAAGGCCGCCGGCGACCGGGTCATTGGCGGTTGCCTGAACCAGAACGGGGCGCTGCTCGTGCGGGCAACGGCGGTGGGGCGCGACACCGTGCTCGCGCACATCGTGCGCATGGTCGACGAGGCGCAGAACGCCAAGCTGCCGGTGCAGAAACTGGCCGATCGCATCTCCTCGGTGTTCGTGCCCGGTGTCATGGGTATTGCCGGTGCTACTGCCGGTGGCTGGCTGCTCGGCGGCGCGCCGGCGACGCACGCGCTGGCGCATGCCATCGCCGTCGTGCTGATCGCCTGCCCGTGTGCGCTGGGGCTGGCGACACCGACCGCGATCATGGCCGGTACCGGCGCCGCCGCACGGCGTGGCATCTTCATCCGCAACGGTACGGCGCTGGAGACCGGCGCCAAGGTGACGACCGTCGTTTTCGACAAGACCGGCACCATCACCGAAGGGCGGCCGGCCGCGGCCGCCTGGGAGAACCGCTCGCCGCTGGCGGATCGCGACCTGCTCGCGCTCTTGGCCAGTGCGGAGAAGGGTTCGGAGCACTTCCTCGCGCGTGCGCTGTGCGAGTTCGCGCAGTCAGTCGGCGTGGTTGCCGAGCGCCCCGTCAGCGATTTCTGCACCGAGCCAGGGCGCGGCATTGCCGCGACGGTCGACGGCCGTGCGCTGCTCGCCGGCAACGCTGAATGGCTGACACAGCACGGCATCGACATCGCGTCCGTGGCCGATGCCATCGCGCGTGCCGGCGCTGCCGGGCAGACGCCGGTGCTGGCCGCGCTCGACGGCAGCTTGCCGCCTTTTTCGCCATTGCCGACCAGCCGCGCGGCGATGCGCAGGCAACGATTGCGCGCCTGCACCAGCTCGGCATCAAGACCGTGATGGCGACCGGCGACACCGAAGCGGCGGCGCGCCATATCGCGGCGCTGGTCGGCATCGATCGCGTCGAGGCGAGGGCGACGCCAGCGCGCAAGCTCGAACTGGTGCGCGCCTTGCAGGCGGCAGGCGAGGTAGTGGCGATGGTCGGCGACGGCATCAACGACGCGCCGGCACTGGCCGCTGCCGACGTCGGCATGGCCATCGGCGGCGGCACCGATGTCGCGGTCGAGACCGCCGACCTGACGCTGGTCAAGGGTGATCTCGGCAAGGCGGCGGATGCGCTGTCGATCTCGCGGCGCACGATGCGCATCATCCGCGAGAACCTTTTCTGGGCGCTTGGCTACAACACCATCGCGATTCCGGTGGCCGCGGCCGGCCGGCTGAACCCGATGATCGCCTCGGCGGCGATGGCAGCAAGCTCGGTGTCGGTGGTCGTCAATTCGCTGCGCCTGCTGCGCAAGGGCTAGCATCGCGTGGAAGGGCACGAGCACCACGTCATCGAGCAGTTCGGCTACTTCGCTGCGTTCATGACCGGTATTCTCGGCAGCGGCCACTGCCTCGGCATGTGCGGCGCCCTGGTCTGCGGGTACTTCATCCGTGCGAAGCAATTTGCCGGCGGCGCCGCCGGCACTCTGCCGTATCTGGCCTACCACGGTGCGCGCATTTCGGTGTACGGCACGATTGGGCTGATTGCTGCTGCGCTCGGCGCCGTACTTGTTTCGACCGGCAAGATCGGTCTCGCGCAGGGCGTGCTGCAGATTGTTGCTGGGCTCATCGTGGTCCTGCTCGGCCTTGAACTGCTCGGTGTTTCGCCGTTGAAGCTGACGGTCGGCTTCGCGCCGGCGCGGTGGTTGCGCCAGCAGTTCGCCGGTGCCGCGCAGCGTGGTCTGGTGCGCGGCGCAGCAATCGCCGGTGTGGTGAACGGCCTCATGCCGTGTTCGATGACGATGGCGATGGCGGTGAAGGCGACGACGGTGCCTTCAGTGCCGGAAGGCGGCCTCTTGCTGCTCGCCTTCGGCGCCGGCACCTTGCCCTCGATGCTGCTTGCGAGCGTGCTTTTCGGCAAGCTCGGGCCGAATGTGCGCGGGGCGCTGCAGAAGGCTGCGGGCCTCTTCGTCATTGCGCTCGGTTTGTCCACTCTGTGGCAAGGGCTTGCCTACTTTCGGGTCATGCAGAAGCTGGTCCTGTAGTAGCTGCGGCGTTTTGCCGCACGCCGCGAATATTGGCGAGCGCTAATATTTGGGTGTCCAACATCACTCACGGGGGAATCATGAAGCGACGCGATCTGCTGAAACTTTCGCTTGCCGGCGGTGGCATTGCACTGGCCGGCACAAGCCAGGCGCAATCCTGCAGCAGCGACGGTACGCCGGCGCAATTCGTGCCGAAGAAGGCGCCGGACGCCGAGCCGCTCGCCGGCGAACTCGACAAGCATCCGAAATGCCCTTACTGCGGCATGGATCGCAAGGAACATCACCGCACGCGCATGCTGGTGCAGTACAGCGACAACCTGGTCGATGGCACCTGTTCGATCCACTGCCTTTCCCTTTCGCTGGGGCTGAACATCGACCGCGAGCCGAAAACGATCTGGGGACCGGATTACGCAGCTACCGCCGAGCCGCGTCCGCTGCTGCCGGTCGATGCTCTGACCTACCTGATCGGTGCCGACATGAAACACGCGATGACGAAGCGCAGCAAGCATTCCTTCGCCTCGGTCGATGCTGCGAAGGAAGCGCAGACGAAGCACGGCGGCACGCTGGCGAAGTTCGACGATGCGCTGCGTGAGAGCTATATCGACATGGCCGGTGACGTCGCGATGATCCGCAAGATGCGCGAAGAGCGGCGTAAGCGGGCGGTGGAGCACAAGTCGCACTCATGATGCGCAAACAGTTGGGAGCAATGTTCGTAGGCATCGCACTGGCCTTTTCGGCCGGTGCACAGAAGGTCGTCGATGTGCCAAAGCCGGGTACAAAGGATCTGTGCCCGGTGTGCGGCATGCTGGTATCCAAATACCCCAACTGGACAGCCACGGTGCTGTACAAGGATGGGCACACCCATCATTTCGACGGAGCCAAGGATCTCTTCAAGTATCTGCACGAATTTCCCAAGTACGCACCCGGCCACCGTGCCGAGGATATTTCGCAGATCGCCGTGACGGATTTCTACAATCTGCAGCGGATCGACGCCAGGAAGGCCTGGTACGTGCTTGGCTCGGATGTGCTCGGCCCGATGGGGCACGAACTCGTGCCTCTGGCGACAGAAGCCGACGCCGCTGATTTCATGAAGGACCACAAGGGAACGCGGGTGCTTGGCTTCGGGCAGGTCACGAAGGAAGTTTCAGAGAAACTGGATCGCGGCAAGTTCGACTGAAACGCTGGCAGATGTAAAAACGGCCCGGGAAGCTTGCTCCCCGGGCCGTTTCATTTCAGGTGCTAGCACACCGCGTAGTGATGCCGTCAGAACTTGTAGTTCACACCGGCGTAGAGCGAGCGGCCCATCCCCGGTACTGCTGTTCCCCAGCCGAACATGCCGTCGCTTGCAACCGGATTCAGCGACATCGTGCGACCCTGGCCGATATACGCGCCGCCGAGCGGCAGGTCGTAATTGCGGTCGAACAGGTTCTCGACACCGAAGTCGAAGCGGACATTCTTTAGCGTGTAGCTCGATCGGAGATTGACGAGGCTGTAGCCGTCTGTCTTGGTCTCGTTACGCACTTCTGAGACGTTGTCCTTCGACTTGACCATCACCAGTTCGACGCCGTTGTCCCAGCCGCCGGTCTTGTGCGTCAGCATCAGCTTCGCGTTGAGCGGCATGATGTTGTACAGGTCGTCGCCGGTATCGCGGTTGCGGCCGTTGGTGTAATTCAACAGGCCACGCAGTCCGAAATCGCCGACGCCTGTCTTGCCCAACGGCATCTTGCCGGCAAGGTCCAGTCCGTAGAGACGGGCATCGTGGTTTGCGTACTTGAGGATCACGAACTGGTTGGTTGTCGTTGCGTTGGCTGCTGAGCAGGCGCCGGTACGGCAACGCACGGCATCGATGTAGTCGGTCACGTAGGTGAGGTACGGGGTGGCCGAAAATTCCCAGTCGCGCGCGGCAGTATGCAGATTGAAGGTTGCCGAGGCGGTGTGTGCCTTCTCAGGTTTCAGGTTGATGTCGCCGACATAGCCGTTGCCATCGCCGACGAAGTTGTTCATCCCTGCCATCATGCCGGCGGTCGACCAGGTGTAGCGCTCGTAGAGGTTGGGCGAACGGACCTTGCGGGCGATTCCGAACTCGACGTCGCTGGTTTCCGAGGGCGTGTAGCGGGCGAGGGCCGTCAGGTTCCAGTTATTGTCGGTCTTGCTGCGATCGGCGCGATTGAATGCCACGGCGTCGGCGGTCTGGTTCATCGCGCCGCCCGCGCCGCTGGTTGGTGCTGTTGCGAGATTGTAGCCATGGACCAGGCCAGCGTCGGTGCTGACATGTTCGTAGCGGACGCCGAGCAGGGTCATCCACTGCGGGCTGAGCGTGGCTTCCCATTCGCCGAACAGTGCCGTGCGGTCGCGCTTGCCGTCGTTGATGTTAACAAACTCGTTTGGCCACATGCCGCTCCCCGAGGCAGGCCACCAGTCGTCGAGTCGATAGCGCTGGTATTCTCCTCCGACACGAAGCAGGTCGGCGACGCCGAGCGCGATGTCGGCTTTCAGCGTCAGCCCGCTGTTGTGGCTCTCGGTTTCCATCGGCATGCCGGCGGCGCAGTTCGCGCTGATCGGCGAGCAGGGGAAACCGTTCTGTGATGTCGTGCCGCCGACCCCTCCGGGGCCGGACTGTGCGCCATACCAGAAACGCTTGTCATCACCGAAGTCCATCTTGTGATCGACCTTCTCGTGATAGGCACGGGTTTCCAGCGATCCCCAGTCGTATTTGCCCAGATGGCGCAGATTCAGGCGCCATTGCTGGTTCTCGGTCATGTCCATGCGCTGGTTCGGATAGTTCTGGAACGGCATGTCCTGGAACCCGAGCTTCGCTTCAACGAGGTGGTTACCTCCCTTCATGGCGAGGCCCAATGTGTGGTTATGAGTCTCGTACGCGCTTGACCCGACTTCGTCGCGGTCGAGTGCATGCCCCGGTACGCCCGTGGCGGTGTAGCTCTTGAAGTTACCGCCGGCCTTGTAGTTGTCGGCCTGCGCAGTCGCGCCGGTGTAGGTGAGGCTGAGGCTTTCATTGGCCAGCGTGGCGTTGACGTTCCCGCCGTAAGCATTGCCGTTGCTGCGATAGAAGGCGCCTGCCTCACCGGTAAACAGCAAATTCTCGCCGGGTGCTGCAAATTTCGGTTCCTTCGTCTTCGCGACGATGGTGCCGGCAATGCTGTCACCACCGGCACTGACCGGCGATATTCCGGCGTAAACCTTGAGCGATTCCACTGCGCTCGGATCGATGTACGAAAGCGGCGGGTTCATGTGGTTCGGGCAGGAAGCGATCAGGTCCATGCCGTCGACCTGAGTGCGCACGCGGTCGCCGGCGAGTCCATTGACCACGGGCAGGCTGGAGACGCCACCTGCGCCCTGCAGGTTGACGCCGGGAACGGCGCGCAGCAGTCCGGCGGTATCGCTGGTACTTGCACGCAGTGGTGTGATCGACTGCGCGTCTAGCTTGCCGGCCGGGGCGGGCGCCGGCTCGATGCGCGATCCGCTGACGACGACCTCGTCGAGTGTATGCGTTGTCGTCTGAGCGTATGTTGCCTGTGTCGCGCCACCAAGGGCGCAAGCGATCGCGATCGCGATCTGCGTTCTATTTTGCTTCACTGGATTTCCCCTGTTTCTGACGCCACTCGGCGCGCGCGAATTCTACGGGGCGATATAACCTTCGTCGTGCGGCATATTGCCGCAGCCACGACAGTGGCTAGCCTTCGGCGTCGAAGCGGAAGGGGGCAGCGATCACCGTGCGACCGCTCTCGATAAGTACGGTGGCCTCCCAGGGCATCTTGCCGCTGATGCAGACCGGCAGGTTGCCCTGGCCGGCGAAGCGGCCTTCGCCCAGGTTCTCGAGCAGCGGCCGGTTGTAGCCCATTTTCATGACGACGCCGGCAAAATCGATCTCGATCTTGTCGACCTTCGCCCCCTTTTCAATCGCCAGCAGGCGCAAGGTCTTCAGCGCTGGAATGGGGCGCGGGTCGATCGCCACTTCGACGGTGCCCCCGGAGGGCAACTCGATGGTGCATGGGCCCGCATTCAGGTTGCAGGCAGAAAGGGGCAGAACGACGTCGGTTTTCGGCAGGAGCAGTGGCGCCAGCCAGTAGCCGGCGGCGCCGAGCGCAATGACGGCAATGAGAATGGCGATGTCGGCAACATACTTTGGCGGAGAGGAGGCGCTCTCGGTTTTTTGTATCACGCTGTGCTTTAAATTTTCGATTGAAATAGGCGGAACCCAGATTTTGCAGGGTTTTGCGGGCGAATGGCCGGAATGATTTTGGAGGGTCGCGAGCGCCGGGAACTTGACCTGCATCAAGGCCCGACGCAGCGCCTGCTAGGATCATGTGCGACATATTGCCGCAGGAGTATTTACGGCAATTCAGCTAGCAAGCACGATCAATAAGATGGGAGAGCCACCATGAAGACCCGTATGAAGCAAACCGTATCCATGCTGCTTGCAGCTGGCATCGGTTTCGCAGCAGCCGGCGCCGCGTATTCTGCAGAATCCCTGCAGGATGTGATGAAGCGCCGCAACCTGTCGCAGCAGGACCTGCTCGCGGCCGCCAAGACCTACGTCCCGACCGGCAAGCGTGACGAGTTCGTCGTCTTCGCCTCCGGCGGCCAGTCCGGCCAGATCATCGTCTATGGCATCCCGTCGATGCGCATCCTGAAATACATCGGCGTGTTTACGCCGGAACCCTGGCAGGGCTACGGTTACGACGAGAACTCGCGTGCCGTGCTCAACCAGGGCCGGATCGACGGCAAGGACATCACCTGGGGTGATACGCACCACCCGGCGATCTCGGAAACCGACGGCAAGTACGACGGCCAGTTCCTCTTCATCAACGACAAGGCCAACCCGCGCCTCGCCGTGATCGACCTGCGTGACTTCGAGACCAAGCAGATCGTCGTCAACCCGATCTACAAGTCGGAGCACGGCGGCGCCTTCGTCACGCCGAATACCGAATACGTCATCGAAGCCGCCCAGTACGC
>JAKJEY010000067.1 GCA_022705165.1 Pseudomonadota bacterium | reverse complement strand
GCACCGAGCGAGGTGAGCTGCGACTTGGCGATGCGTTCGCGCGCATGCTCGCGCAGGGCATGCGCGATCTCGTGGCCCATCACCGCCGCGATCTCGTCGTCGCTGAGCTTGAGGCCGTCGACGAGGCCGGTATAGAACGCGATCTTGCCGCCGGGCATGCAGAAGGCGTTGATCTGCTTGGAGCCGATCAGGTTGATTTCCCATTGCCAGCGCACGGCCCGGGCGTTGAAGGGCCTGACGTAGGGGATCAGGTGATCGGCGATACGGCGCAGGCGCTGTACCTGCGGATCGTCCGCCGGTGCCAGCGCCCGCTTCGAGGCAGCCTGACGCAACAGGGCCTGGTATTCCTGTGTCGCGGAGTTCTCGATCTGCTCGGCCGGTACGAGGTTGCGCAGGGCCGACGGCTTGCCGACATCCACCCCTTCGGCCCGGGCGGGCAGGGCAGACGCGGCGAGGAAGATGACGAGGCAGGCGGTGAGGGCGGGGGTCGATGGCAGGCGCGGCATGGCGACGGTATCTCTGTTCAGCGCTGAAGGCGGAGGGTACAGTAACACACGCGAAAATTCACCGACAGGACACCGGCGACTGCCATGAATCAACTCGATACCCTGCGCGACGACATCCGCCAGTTCGTCAGCGAACGTGGCTGGGATCGGCATCACAATCCGAAGAACCTGTCGATGGCACTGGCGGTCGAAGCGGCAGAGGTCCTCGAGCATTTCCAGTGGTGCTCGGAGGCCGACAGCTTCGCGCTCACGCCGGAAAAGCGTCGTGAAGTCGCGCATGAACTCTGCGATGTCCTGATGGGAGTCATCCGCGTTGCCGACCTGCTCGACATCGACCTGCCATCGGCCTTCGTCGAGAAGATGGCGCTCAACCGCGCCAAGTATCCGCCCGAGAAGGTGCAGGGGCGGGCCGTGAAATATACCGAGCTGTAGAGAGACTGCATTGCGCCTGCTGCCCAAGATCGTGCTGGCTGTCGTGCTTCCGGTGATGGCCGGTGCCGGGGCGGTGCTTTACGTTTTTGCCGGCAGCTGGCAGCAGACCCTGGAGCGTGAGCTGGTCGAATCGGCACGCCGCGAACTGGTCGCACGTGTCGACACCGTGCCGGCGGGTCTGCAGGCGGGGCGCGACACGTTGCGCCTGCTGTCGCGTGCGCCGGTGCTGGCGACCGGCAATGTACCGGCAATCCGCCGCGTGCTGGGCGAGTGGGGCCGCCTGAGCGCAGACTTCGAGGGCTTCAGCTTCGTGGATGGCGACGGGTGGGTGTATCCCCCCGAGGGCGATCGGGTCCTGGTGCGTGATCGCCCCTACTACCCGAAACTGGCGGCCGGCGAGGAGGTGCTCGCGCAGCCCCTGATCAGCCGGCTCAGCGGTCAGCCGGTGCTGCTGATCACCGTGCCGGTGCGGGACGATGCCGGCAAGCTGGTCGGTGCGCTGGGCGGCACCATCCTGCTCAACCGCTTCTTCGCGCGCACCGTGTCCGAAGCGCGGATCCAGACGGGCCACTTCCTGCTCCTCGACGGCAACAACCGGCTGCTGGCCGGCGGACTCGACGGCGAGGGCGATTCGCTGCGTATTCCCGATGTCGCCCGCGAGCCGGTGACCATGGCGGTCCTCGATGCCATCGCCGGCACCCTGCGTGACGAGGAGCTGAACGCCGAGCTGGCCGTGCGTGTCGGCGGGGACGTGATGCGTGTCCTGCATGCGCCGGTGCCGACGGTGTCCTGGCGCCTCGTCTATGCACAGCCCGAGTCGAGCCTGCTGGCGTCGCTGAGCGAGGCCCGCAGGCTGGCATGGCAGGTGGTCGCCGGGGCGGCGCTGGCGGCGCTGATCGTCGGCTGGCTGCTCTACCGGCTGATCGTGCGGCCCCTGCAGACGCTGGCTGACGCTCAGGCGCGCCTGCGACAGGGCGACATGGTGGCCCGAGCCGAAGTGACCGGCAGCGACGAGCTGACGGCACTGGCCGTCAGCTTCAACCGTATGGCGGAGTCGCTGCAGCAGTCGGAAGGCATGTTCCGCTCGGTGTTCGAGGCGGCCCCCTATGCGGTGACGCTGAACCGGATGTCCGATGGCACCTATATCGACGTCAACCCGGCGTTCGAGCTGATGACGGGCCTGCGGCGCGACGAGGTGATTGGCCGCACGCCGCTCGAAACGGGCAGCGTCGTCGATGCCGATGCGATGCGGCAGCAGGCGGCGCAGCTTATGCGCAGCGGTCGCCTGGACAACGTCGAGGTCCGTGGCATCGGTACCGATGGCGAGGAATACTGGACGCTTTTTTCGAGTCGACTGGTCGAGCTCGACGGCCAGCAGGCCGCCATTTCGATGAGCGTGAACATCACGCCGCAGAAGCGTGTCGAGCAGGCCCTGCGCGAAAGCCAGGCCGGTTTTACCGCGCTGTTCGATCTTGCGCCGATTCCGCTTGCCTATGCGAGCGATACCGACGGATTCGGCGGCACGCACTGGAACGAGGCCTGGTATCGCACCTTCGGTTATGCGCGCGAGGAGGCGGAACACCGCAGTGGCAGCGATATCGGCCTCTGGGTGAACACGCAGGACCGGCAGGATTACGTGCAGGCCGCCCTCGACGAGGGCGGGGTTTCCGGCCATGCAGTGCTGATGCGTCGGAAGAGCGGCGAGATCCGCCAGATCGAAATCTACGGGCGCTTCATCAACGTCGATCGGCGACGCCTGCTGATGACGGCTTATCTCGATGTGACCGACGCCCGTCGTGCCGAGGAAACGCTGCGGGCGCGCGAGATGTGGCTGCGCAGCCTGTTCGAGGTGTCGCCCGTTGCGGTGCTGGTGATCGACCTGCAGGGCAATGTCCGTGAGTGCAACCAGCGCTTCGTCGAGATGCTGCAGCGTACGCAGGGTGAGATCGTCGGCCACTCGTACTTCGATTTCGTGCACCCCGACCATCAGGAACTGGCGCGCCAGGGGGTTGGACGCATGCTGTCTGACCCGTCGGTCGAAGTTTTTTCCGCCGAGCGGACCTATCTGCGTCGTGACGGCAGTGCGCTGCTCGGCCTGCTTTCGGCGCGCCGCCTGCCGGCCCAGGCCGGCGGCGAGGATGTGCTGCTGGCGATCATCAGCGACATCTCCGAACTGCGCCACGCCGAGGCGCAGCGCATCGAGAGCGAGACGAAGCTGCAGGCGGTGTTCAATGCCTCGCCGGTGGCGATGATCGTTTCGGATGTGCGGCGCAATTACGCCTCGGTGGCTGCCAACGATGCCTGGGAGCGCCAGTTCCTGCGGCGGCGGGAGCAGGTGATGGGCATGACCGGCGCCGAGATGGGACTGTGGGCATCGATTCGGGATCGCGACGAGGTGCTGGCGACGATCGCGCGCGAGGGCAGCGTCAGCGGCTTCGAAACGCGCCTGGTGCGCGGCGACGGTGTCGAGCTGCTCTGCCGCGTGTCGGCGCGCAAGGTGCAGGCCGGCGATGCGGAACTGCTGGTGATGGTGCAGGAGGATGTCAGCGCATTGCGCAAGACGGAAGCCTCGCTGCAGACCGCGAACCGCGAACTGGGTCGTCAGCTGGCGCTCGCGGATGCGGTGGCGCGTGCGCAGTCGAACTTCATTGCCGATGCGGCGGCGACGGGCGCCTTCGAGTCGCTGCTCGGCGATCTGCTCCGGCTTGCCGAGAGCGAGTACGGCTTCATCGGTGAAATCCTGCACGATGCTGCAGGGCAGCCGTACCTGAAGACCCACGCCATTACCAACGTCGCGTGGGATGACGCGTCGCGGCGCTACTACGACGAACACGCTGCCCAGGGGCTCGAGTTCCACAACCTGAAGACGCTCTTCGGGGCAGCGATCCTCAGCGGCGAGCCGGTGATTGCCAATGACCCGCCGAATGATCCGCGGCGTGGCGGCCTGCCGCCGGGACACCCGGCGATGACGGCGTTTCTCGGCTTGCCGATCCGTGTCGGCGGACAACTGGTGGCCATGGCCGGCGTCGCCAACCGGAACGGCGGCTACGACTTCGCGTTGGTGAACTGGCTGCAGCCGCTGCTGCTGACGATCGGACAGATGGTCGAGGCACGGCGTGCGACGCTCGCCCGGCTGGACGCGGAGGCGGCGCTGCGCGAGCTGAATGAGGCCCTCGACGGACGGGTGCGCGAACGGACCGTGGCGCTGGCGCGGACCAACGAGGAGCTGAGCAATGCCCTCGACACGCTGCAGCGTGCCCAGGGCGACCTGGTGCGCTCGGAGAAGCTGGCGGCCCTCGGGGCGCTGGTGGCCGGGGTGGCACACGAACTCAATACGCCGATCGGCAACAGCGTGACGGTTGCCAGCACGCTGGTGGAGAATTCGGAGAGTTTTGCCGTGGAACTGGACAAGGGCCTCAAGCGTTCGACGCTCAACAATTATGTGGACAGTTCGCGGCGGGCTGCCGAACTCCTGCTCGCCAATCTGCAGCGGGCGGCCGGCCTGGTCAGCAGCTTCAAGCAGGTGGCGGTCGACCAGACCTCGGAGCAGCGCCGCCGCTTCGAGGTGGCCGAGGTGGTCAACGAGATCATGGCGATGCTGCATCCGCAACTGCGCAAGCTGCCGATCGTTATCGACCGCGACATCCCGCCCGGACTGGTACTCGACAGTTATCCCGGTCCCTTCGGGCAGGTGATCGCCAACCTGGTCAACAACGCGACCCTGCACGCCTTCACCGACGGGCGCGCACGCGGCGTCATCCGGATCGAGGCGCGCGCCCTTGCGGATGGTGTCGAGGTGGTGGTGTCCGATGATGGTGTCGGCATCCCCCCCGACCACATGGACCGCATCTTCGATCCCTTCTTCACGACGCGGCTCGGGCAGGGGGGCTCCGGACTGGGCCTCAACATCGTCTATAACATCGTCACCGGCATGCTCGGCGGCCGCGTCCGCGTCGACAGCAAGCCCGGCGAAGGCGCTGCCTTCATCGTCACCCTGCCGCTCGCGGCGCCGCTGCGCGACGTTTCCTGAGTCGCTGCCGAGCACCACTGCAAGGCCGCTGTCGCAACCCCCTCGCTCCGGCGCCTGCCGCCTTCTGGAGGGACGCCGTGCCCGCCATTCCCGCGCCCGAATGCCGCTGACCCGTTCCGGAATCGCGCCTCCCCTTGCTTTGTTAAATGCAAAAAAATGATATAAAATGAAACCCGTGGCACGGGGGTTTCAATTCTGGAACTCCCGTCTGCCATGGCAGGAAGGGCAAATGGAGCAGGTTCGCAGGAACTCAGGCGTGGCCGTACCCGCTGCGGCTTCCCCGGCCGGCAGTGCCGAGGGAATGTTTGCAGCGCACCATGACGCCCCCATGCATGCAAGGAGCTTGATTTGATCCGGGTACCTGCATCACTGGTGACTGTCGGCAAGCGCTTCCGCTACGACATCTTCGACGAGAACGGGCAACTGTTGCTGATGCGCGGCATGCTGGTTGCGTCGGAGCCGCAGGTGGCGATCATCAAGCGTCAGGGATTCCGCAAGCCGGCGAAAGCCAGGGCGGTATCGAATTTCGGCGCCATCTCATGGATCTCCGACCGGCTGACGGTCATGGAGGAAGACATCCTCGAGAAGCGTGACGGGGGTGTCTGGAAGAAGCGCATCGCCAATCTCGTCAGGGATTTCGTCGACATCGTCGATGCCGAGCCGGACGCCGCGTTTGCGAATCTCCACCTCGAGACCCGCCATTCCTACTTTGTCGTGCATTCGATGATGGCCGCCGTGGTTTGCGCACGCCTCGCGCTGGCTCGCGGCTACAGCGAGCAGGCGCGTGCCCGGCTGATCTCTGCCGCCCTCACGCATGATTTCGGAATCATCGACCTGCAGCGACAGATCAACCACGATACCGGGCTGACCCCGGAACAGACGGCGCGCATCCGGCAGCACGGCAGCGAGAGCGTCAGGATGCTGCGCAAGTTCGGCATCGACGATCCGGTCTGGCTCAACACGATCGAGGATCACCACGAATACCTCGACGGTAGCGGCTACGCTGGCAAGCAGGAGGCGGAGATCGCCGAACCGGCGCGGATCCTGGCGATTGCCGACGCGATCAGCGCCATGCTGCGGCCGCGCCCCTATCGCGAACGGATTTTCGCCAGCCAGGCACTTGAGCGCCTGTTCGTCGACGATTTCCAGCGTTACGACCGTTCGATCCTGGAGGCGTTGTTCTGGGATCTGGGCTTCTACCCGCCGGGCAGTCTTGTTCGCCTCGCCAGCCGCGAACTGGGTGTTGCCGTCCGCAATACGCCGGGCCTGCTCGACAGCCCGGTCGTCGCGATACTGACCGATCCGGACGGGCATCCGTTGCTGGCACCGGTTCTGCGTGACCCGCATAACCCGGACTACGCGATCGTCGAGGCGCTGGATCCTTCACTGGCCAATCGCGTCGGCCGGGTCATCGAGGATTGCTGGGCAACCCCGGGAATGTCGGCCGGACGTCAGGCGAAGATCGCGTGAGCGAGGGTGCGCACTGCAATGCCGGCGCAGGCGCCGAGCGCCGCCGGTTTCCATACGGCGGCAACGCGCTTGCCGGCGGAGATGAGTACGGCGACGCCGGGGATGTCGAAGGGGTGGATCAGGAAGCCGGCGCTGGCGTTGAGCAACTCGGCACTCATCTGTCCGGCGCGGCGCATGTCATCGACCACGCCCATCATCGCGGTGCCGCCGGCGAGGTATTTCGTCAGCGCCGGCAGGATCAGGAGCGGGTCGATGTGTGCCAGTGAAAGCAGTGGCGTGAGCATCTGCGTCAGCGCATCGATGGCGCCGAAGCGCTTCAGTGCCGTGACGGCGACCAGCGACAGCACCAGCATCGGAATGGCGCCGATCGCGATCTTGAAAGCCTCTGCGCCGGCATGATTGATGACGTCCAGCACGCCCTTGGCGCTTTCGGCGCTGCGGTGATGCAGCGTCTCGTCGAGTTGCCCCTCCTGCTGCGACAGGCGGCGCCCGAAGACGTAGTAGGTGGCCGCTGCTGCGCAGAGACCGCCGATCACTGAAAACAGTAGCGTCGGCATGAAATCGAGTCCCATCGTCATCATCGGCAAGGCGGCGTTGGCCTGGGCCATCGCGAAGACCATCGCCAGCGTTGCCGCCAGATGACGATCCGACGTGCCGCGCTGCTCCATCATGGCGAGCGTGGCGATGGGCGCCGCGAAGCTGACGAAATTGATCTGCAGCGCCGCAAATACGCCCAGCCCGGTCAGCCCGAACGGCCGCAGCAGCGGACTGACGCGGCCAACCAGCCAGTCCAGCGCGTTGCGGGCTTCGAGCAGGCGCATCAGCGAGAGCATCACGACCATGACCGGCAGCAGCACGAACAGGGAGAGCTCGACCGCGGAGCGGCCGGCCTTGAGGATGATGTCGATCAGGATGTCCATGACGGCAATGATTATCCGAAGAGGGGCAGCAGCACCGGCAGCAGAACGGCCGTGAGCAGCCCGTTCATGCCCATCGCCAGCGCCGAGAAGGCGCCCGCCTGCTCGCTTTCCTGGAAGGCGCGGGCGGTGCCGATGCCGTGAGCGGTGACGCCGGTGGCGAAGCCGCGGATCGCCGGGTCGCGCACGCCCAGTGCGTCGAACAGGTAGCGGCCGGCGACGGCACCGAGGATGCCGGTGGTGATGACCAGCACGGCGGTGAGCGAGGGCAGGCCACCGATGCGTTCGGCGATGCCCATGGCGATCGGCGTCGTCACCGATTTCGGCGCGAGCGAGAGCTGCGTCGCCACGCTCGCACCCATCAGCCGAGCGACGAGCAGGGCCGAGAAGGCGGCGGTCAGGCTGCCGGCGACGAGGCCGACGATGATCGGCACGAGCATTGCCTTGACGCGGCGGAAGTGCGTGTACAGCGGGATGGCGAGCGCGACGGTGGCGGGGCCGAGCAGGAAGTGCACGAACTGGGCGCCGTCGAAGTAGGTCTGGTAAGGCGTGCCGGTGGCGAGCAACAGCGCGACCAGCGCCGTCACCGCGATCAGCACGGGGTTCGCGAGCGGCGAGCCGCCGCAGCGCTTGTTCACCCACACGGCCCCCTGATAGGCGATCAGCGTCAGCGTCAGGCCGAGCAGCGGCGAGGCGGAGAGATAGACCCAGAGGTCGGTGATGCGCGGAGTCATCGCACTCATGACGGGCTCCCGGCATTGGCCGCAGGCTTGCGCGCGAGCGCCTTCATCACCAGTGCCGTCACGGCCATCGAGACGAAGGTGCTGACGATCAGCGCGGCGAGCAGCGCCGGCCATTCGTCTGCCACGCGCGAGAGGTGCACGATGATGCCGACACCGGCCGGCACGAAGAGCAGCGAGAGGTGCGAGAGCAGTGTCAGCGAGGTGGTCTGCAGCGATTCACCGGGGCCGCCACGCAGCGACAGTGCGACGAACAGCAGCGCCATGCCGATCACCGGGCCGGGTACGGGCAGGTCGAGCCCGCGGGCGATGACTTCGCCAATCAACTGAAAAATCAGCAGTTGTGTGAGCGCAGCAATCATGACCTCTCTCCTTGAATGAAAAACGGCACCGGGGTCTGTCCCGCGGTGCCGCCTCTCTTAGCTTGCACCCCTGCGGGTGCGGGGTGATGCTCAGGCCATCGCCTCGTACAGCGGGAGGGTCAGGAACTCCGGGTACTCCGGCGTCAGCGACATCTTGTCGAAGATTACCGCAGCCTGGTCGTAGGTGGCGGTGTCTTCGCCCTGGGCGGTGACGGTGGCCTTCACCTTCGCCAGTTCCTCGGCGATCATCGGGCGCACCATTTCGACGGTGACCTTGCGGCCGTCGTCGAGCACGCCCTTCGGCGAGACGACCCACTGCCACACCTGCGAGCGGGAGATCTCGGCAGTGGCCGCATCTTCCATCAGGTTGTGGATCGGCACGCAGCCGTTGCCGGCGAGCCAGCTGCCGAGGTAGTGGATGCCGACGTTGATGTTGTTGCGCAGGCCGGCTTCGGTGATCGGGGTGGTCGGCTGGAAGTCGAGCCACTGGGCCGGGCCGAAGTTGCCGGAGACCTGCTTCTCGAACTGGTTCGGCTTGTCGCCGAGCACCTTGACGAACTCTTCCATGGCGATCGGCACGAGGCCCGGGTGAGCCACCCAGCCGCCGTCGAAGCCGTCGTTGGCGTCACGGGTCTTGTCGTGGCGGATGCCGGCCAGCGCCTTCTCGTTGGCGACCGGATCGTTCTTGATCGGGATCAGGGCCGACATGCCGCCCATGGCCGGGGCGCCGCGCTTGTGGCAGGCCTGCACCAGTGCCAGCGCATACGAGCGCATGAACGGCACTTCCATCGTGATCGCGCCGCGCTGGGCGAGGCAGAAATCCTTGTTCTTCTTGAACTTCTTGATGCACGAGAAGATGTAATCCCAGCGGCCGGCGTTGAGGCCGGCGGAGTGGTTGCGCAGTTCGTAGAGAATCTCTTCCATCTCGAAGGTGGCGAGGATGGTTTCGACCAGCACGGTGGCCTTGATCGTGCCCTGCGGCATGCCGATGTGTTCCTGCGCCATGACGAAGGCGTCGTTCCACAGGCGGGCTTCCAGATGGCTTTCCATCTTCGGCAGGTAGAAGAACGGGCCAGCGCCGCGCGCGACCTGCTCCTTGGCGTTGTGGAAGAAGACGAGGCCGAAGTCGAACAGGCCGCCGGAGACGCGCTGGCCGTCAACCGTGACGTGCTTCTCGTCGAGGTGCCAGCCGCGCGGACGGATCTGCAGGGTGGCGATCTTGTCGTTGAGCTTGTATTCCTTGCCGTTCTCGTTCTTGAACGAGAGTTCGCGGCGGATGGCCTTGAACAGGTTGATCTGGCCCTGGATCTGGTTGTCCCAGTTCGGGGAGTTCGAATCCTCGAAATCGGTCATGTACGAATCGGCGCCCGAGTTGAAGGCGTTGATGATCATCTTGGCCTCGACCGGACCGGTGATCTCGACGCGACGGCACTGCAGGGCGGCCGGCACCGGCGCGACCTTCCAGTCGCCTTCACGGATGTGCTTGGTTTCCGGCAGGAAGTCCGGCATCTCGCCGGCGTCGATGCGGGCCTGGCGGGCGACGCGCGCCTGCAGCAGTTCCTGGCGACGGCCTTCGAAGGCGCGGTGCAGCTTGGCGACGAAGGCCAGTGCGTCGTGCGTCAGGATGCTTTCGTACTCGGGTTTGATCGGGGCAGTGATCTGCACGCCGGCGGGAAGATTCAGGGCCATGGTTGCTCCTTTT
>JAKJEY010000066.1:6668-10171 GCA_022705165.1 Pseudomonadota bacterium | reverse complement strand
ATTGCCCGGCGGATCGTTACGCGTCAGGCTCTGGTAAATGTCGGTCTCGATGATGAATGAGCGCAATCCCCAGGTCCCCGGTGCAGCGACGGTCGCTGTCGGGCCAAGCGCCCCACTGTTGAATTCGCTGCCACACCCGATCGGCAAGCCCTCATCCCCGCGTACCAACTGCAGCGTAAATCCGTAGCGCAGGTCGGGGGCGGCCAGCGGATCGTCCGCTGCCGCAAAACGGAAGGTGTAGTAACTGCGAATCGTGCGTCCGGCGAGCGGGAACGGATTGGCGTACCAGAAGCAGCCACCGCTCGAGCCGCTGGCGTCGAGCAGGTCCAGTGTCTGCGTGCCACTGTCCGCGACGGCCGCTCCGGGGCCGCCGGCGGTGCCGAAATTGGCGAAATCAGTGGCGAACGAGGCTTGTGCCGCGGGCGGGGTGAGCCCCTTGATGCAGCGGATCAGGTCGCTGCTCGGGGTCGTCGCCACGAAGTCGGTCGGGCCAGTCTGGTCGCTGGTGGTGCCGAAGACGCCGAGAAGAGGGGCTTCGAGGTAGTTGCTGATGGTGTCGGCCTCGGTGGAGGGCGCTACGGGGTCGCGGCTCTGTGCCGGCAGCCGCTCGCCGCCGAACACCAGGACGGCGTAGCAACCGCTTTCGCCGTTGACCTTTACCGGGCTGCCGAGCTTGGCATAGAGCAGGTTGCTGCTCCAGTTCTTGAAGAAATTCCTGTTGTAGCCGGCGACGCCACTGTCCAGATAGAGCTTGGCCAGCGAGCCCGCGGTTTCCGCGATCGGATCGCCGACACCCTTGTTCGTCGATGTCGCGGGCAGCGCCAGCGGCGTCAGGGTGTTGAGGTGGGTCGCGACGTTGTTGAGCATCGCTTCGACGTCGGTCTTGAAATCGGAGCGTTTCCTGATCGGACCGAAGATGTCGGCACTCGTCACCCAGAGGGCGCTGTCGTTGTTGGTGCCGTTGCCACGGGTGACGGCATCGGCAACGGTGACGGTCGTATTCCCGGTACCCAGTGCGCCCAGGCCCTCGAGATAGGCTGCGGCGGCGTCGGCCGCGCTGCCGGGACATTCACCGCCGCCGGCGCTGCGGTTCTGCCCGTTGATCGGCCGGCCGACGGAGAAGATCACGGCCAGCGGGCGCGCATGCGGTGTCGCGCCGGCCAGTACCTGCCCAGAAGGTGTCTGGACGATGAACTGGCCCGGGGTGTCCCAGTTGTAGACGTCCGCCTTGTTGTCATTCTTGGCACGCCCGGAGACGGCATACCAGAGGCATTCACCATCCCCGTCACGAAGCGGGGGCAGGCCGAGCGTCTTCCACGGCAGACGACCGACGACCGATACGTCCTTCAGCCCGCAGTTGTCAGCCGGCGTGTATTCGCCATCGTTGTTGGTATCCGGACAAGGGAGGTAGCCGGCCAGCTCGCCGGGATGGGTTTCCTTGTAGGTGGCGGCGTAGCCGATCAGGGCTGCCTTGGCCTGCGCCAGGACGGCTGCACTGGCGCTTTCCTGGTCGGTACGCAGGCTGACCGGCGAGCGGATCGAAAACAGGCCGAAGAAGATGAGGGCAGCGATGATGACCATGAGCAGCAGGCTGGCGCCGCGCTGCCGGTGACGCGTTCGCTGTTGCGAGGCGTGCTTCATGTCCCCTGCCGTCCGGAAGCGGCGGCGTCAGGGCCGGCCCGGCCCGGTTGTGCGCTTGTGCACGACGATCCTGCCGTCGCCGAGCGGGCTCGCGGTTTCCTGCGTGCTGCGGTTCAGCGATTCGCCGACCTTGACGCTGGCGCGCGGGTCTTCGCTCGATTCGATCATCACGCGCTCGGCACCTCGGGCATCGGGGTGGGCGACGACACCGGTGCGGGTTTCAGTATCGTTCTGCGCCTGGCCGTTGATCCAGGTCGTCCGCTTGCCGGTGCTGCGCCGGACCTGGCCGTTGACGAGGATCTGCGGCTCCTCGTTGTTGGTCTGGGCTTCAAGCGTGTTCAGTGCGCGCTGGCGGTCGAGCAACTCGCGCTTCTCCGGCGTCAGCAGCAGGCGCCCCAGCGGTTCGGGGGCCGGCTGGGCGAGTGCGGGCACGGCGGCTGTCGCAAGCATGAGCAGCAGCGCGATCCGTCGCGAATGATGCTGGTTCAAGTGGCCCCCTTGGCTGGCAGGATGGTGATCCATTCGAGCTCGCAATCGGCACCAAGCAAGGCGGTTTCACCGCTGGCGGCCGTGCTGCGTGGAATGCGGGTCAGGTTGCAGCTGCGCACGCGCACATAAGCCTTCGCCTTGCTGCGCAGGTCATTCACGAAATTCAGCAGGTCGTTTTCGTGCAGCAGTTTCATCTGCAGGCGCATGGCGCTGCTCTTGAAAGCGTAGCCGCCGGCACTGCCTTTTTCCAGCGATTGCTGCGGTGAAAACTCGTACTGCAGGTCTAGCAGTTTGCGCGTATCGCGGATTTCCTTGATCAGTTCCACCCAGTCGAGGCGCTGCTCCTCGCCGATGATGCCGCGCGCCCGCAGATTGCTGAAGAGGGCGGCCTTCTGCTTGATCTCGCTTTCTTCCGAACGCACCTGCTTGAGCTTGCCTTCGAACTCGTTCAACTGGGCGCGTGCAGCGGCTTCCGCACGTATCGACGTGACATGCTGGCGGTCGGCGAACCATGCCAGCGCAGCACCTGCTGCGACCATGAGTATTGCGGCCAGGAGGCTGACCTGGATGCGCGAGAAATCGGCGCGGTCGAAGGTCATAGCGGGCTCCTCCGGTTGATCTCCAGCGCGTAGGGCCGAACCCCGCTGTCGCCGGCGATTTCGGCACCGCTCCTCAGCGATTTGCCGGAATCGATGTCGAATGGCTGCTGCGTGACCTTGACCTCGAGCATCGGATTGGCGCGTAGATCGGCAACAAACTGGTCGAAGGCCGCGAGGGTCTGGCGGGGGGTTGCCTTCGCGCCCAGACTGATCGTGCCCCGTACCTGGGCGAGCTGGCCACCCAGGGGCAGCGCTGCGCCGCTGGCACTTGCCGGCATGGTGCTCGCCAATGCCGGACCGCCGGAACGCCAGACGATGGCGTCGATGTCGACGCTGGGCGATTTCGTCAGTGCCGCAGAGAGTTCGCGGTAGAAGGTTTCGGGCGAGCTGCCGCCGCCACGTTCCAGTTCCGCGTAGCGGTCGATGATCTGGCGCAGCGTCTCGTTGTTGGTCGGTACCGGCGGGAAGGTGCGGCGGATTTCCTCGTAGCGCTGTTGCGCTTCACGGGCCTGTCCGGTGATCGCAGTCGTTTGCGTGTTGAGGCTGATGGCGCTGTAGAACTCCTTGGCCGCGAACAACGTGCAGCCGAGCAGGGCGATGGCACCGAGGCCATAGAGCGCGTTGCGTATCTGCCAGATGCGGTAGTCGTGGCGTAGCGCATCCTTCGCGAACTGTACGGCGGGGGCCGCCGCTGCCGCGAGGTGGGCGATCAGCGTTTCGGCGTGGCTGTCCGTCGGCGGCGTCTTGAGCCCGATTCGTCGGCTGCAATCGTCT
>JAKJEY010000066.1:287-6604 GCA_022705165.1 Pseudomonadota bacterium | reverse complement strand
CAACTGGCCTGGACGGCGGTCATTGCCTGCGGATGCGCGACGACGATGGCGCGCAGCGGCTGGTTGCGGGCGAGCTGGCGCTGGCTCAGCAGGTATTGCTGCAGCTTGATGGCTTCGGTGGCGAACCCCTGGGCGATGCCGCCGATACTGGTGTTGGCCAGCGGCGAGAGACGGCTGAAATGCAGGCGGCCGCGCTCGTAGAAGGTTTCGCGGATCGTCTGGTCCTGCAGGGTCAGCAGGATGCAGCGCTCGTCCTCGACCTTCAGCTTCCTGAGCAGCGCTTCGCCGAGGAAAGGCAACGAATGGATGCCGGCGAGGGCGACCCGGGCATCGCGGATGCCGCTGATCCAGGGATCGAGAGCGCTCGGAGCCGTCAGCGCCGCCAGCAGCAGTCGCTCATCCTTGCGGCGGGTCTTTTCGTAACCGAGCGAGAAGGCCGCTGTGTAGGGCGTGGTGTAGAAGAGTTGCGACAGCTTGCGAGCGATAACCGCGGCGCGGTCGCGCGCCTGCAGGAACGGGATGGTTTCGAGCTGGAAGCTCTCTTCCGCCACGTTGACGACGAGCGTGAATACGCTTTTCGCGTTTGCGGCGAGGTAGTCGTTGAATGCGGCAATGCCTTCCGGCGTGCTTTCGAAGGAGCCATCACTGCGCACGCTGCCACCTCGCCAGGCGTAGCTGGCAAGCTGGTGGGGGGCGAGGTAGAGAATGCGGCGTTCGGGCATCAGGTCTTGATCTTGCTGATGACGTCGTAGACCGGGCCGAGCACGGAGAGCATGATCCAGCCGAGCATGGCACCGAGCAGTACGGTCAGCATCGGCTCGATCATCGCCTGCACCTTCTCGACCGATTCCTTGACGTCGCGGTTGTAGAAATAACTGACGTTGGTCAGTGCGTCATCGAGTGCGCCGGTGCCTTCACCGACCTTGAGCATCCGGATCACCAGCGGTGGGAACAGACCGACCGTGTGGAACGCGGAGGTCACGTTCTGGCCCTCTCCGATCAGCTGTTCGACGCGGACGAGGCCTTCCTCGATGACGCGATTGCCGACGACGGACTGCGTCGTGCGGATCGAATCGAGGATCGGGATGCCCGACGAATAGAGCAGCGCGAAGGTGTTCGCGAAGCGTGACAGGATGATCTTGCGCGTGATGTCACCGATCACCGGTAGGCGCAGCTTGAAGCCATCGAAGCGCAGCCGGGCCGCCGGGTTGGTGCGTAACACCAGGAAGCCGATGGCGCCGCCGATGATCGGCAGCAGCAGCACGATATACCAGTAGGCGACGAGCAGGTCGGAGACGAAGAACAGCGCCTTCGTCTGCGGCGGCAGTTCCTGTCCCATGTTCTTAACGAACTGCTTGAGCTGCGGGACCATGTAGATCATCAGGAAGAAGGTCGCCGCCATGACGATGCTGCCGACGAAGGCCGGGTACATGATGACCTTCTTGGTATGGGAGGCGAGTTCGTCTTCCCACTTCAGCGAATCGATGATGTTCTTCAGCACTTCCGGCAGGCGCCCGGTCGATTCGCCGGCCCGGACGAGGCTGACGAAGACCTTGTCGAAAACGCCGGGATGCTGTGCCATCGCTTCCGAGAGCGTCTGTCCGCCCTCGATCGACTCGATGGTGCCGGCGATCACCTCGCGGAAGCGCGGGTGCTCGATGCTGTCGCGCAGGTCGGTAAGGCCCTCGATGATGGGCACGCCGGCACGCGACAGTTGCTCAAGGTGAAAGCAGAAAGTGATCAGTTCGCGGCGCGGCACCTTGCGGCCACCGAACAGGCCGTGACTGGCGATCGGTACGCCGGTGACCAGGTCCAGCTCCATGCGCTTCAGGCGCATTTCCAGGTCGATGACGTTGAGCGCGTCGATGCGCCCATGCGCCATGCGCCCGTCTGCAGCTACCGCCTTGTACTGGAAGACGGCCATGGCTGTTACATCCGGTCGGTGAGGTCGACGACGCGGCCCAGTTCCTCGATCGAGGTGGAACCGTCGAGCACGCGCCGCAGGCCGTCGTCGGCGAGCGAGCGGAAGCCCATGTCGTGGGCCAGCTTCCGCATCTCGCGGGCGGTGGCGCGGCGGGCAATCAGTTCGTCCATGTCGCCGTTGATGCGCAGCAGTTCCATGATGGCCAGCCGGCCGCGGTAGCCCTGGAAATCGCAGCGCTCGCAGCCGCAGGGGCGGTAGATGACCGGACGCGGCGTTTCGGTGGCGATGCCGAGCAGTCGCAACTCGCCCGACTCGGCCTGGTAGGGTGTCTTGCAGTGCACGCAAAGCTTGCGGATCAGGCGCTGGGCTACGACGCCGATGATGTTGCCGGCCATGATGTCGGGCAGGATGCCGATGTCCAGCAGGCGTGGGACGGCACCGATGGCCGAGTTGGTGTGCAGCGTCGAATAGACCTGATGGCCCGTCATCGCGGCACGGAAAGCCATTTCGGCGGTGTCCTGGTCGCGGATTTCGCCGACCAGGATGGCGTCCGGATCCTGGCGCATCATCGAGCGGATGCCGTTGGCGAAATCCAGCTTGGCCGACTCGGAGACCGAGGTCTGCCGCACCAGCGCCATCGGGTACTCGACCGGGTCTTCGAGGGTCATGATGTTGATGCCCTCGGAGTTGATGTGATTGAGCACCGAGTAGAGCGTCGTCGTCTTGCCGGAACCGGTCGGGCCGGTGACGAGGATGATGCCTTCGGGGCGGGCGATCATCAGCTTCAGCTGGTCGAGATGGTCCTCTGCGAGGCCGAGGCCTTCGAGCGGCACGATGCCCTTCTGGCGATCCAGGATGCGCAGTACGACGTTTTCGCCGTGGATGGTCGGCTGCGCGGCGACACGGAAGTCCACCTGGCGTCCGCTCATCGTCAGGTTGATGCGGCCATCCTGCGGGGCGCGCGTCTCTGCGATGTTCATGCCGCTCAATACCTTGATGCGTACCGCCATCGCCGGCCAGTAGGATTTGTGCAGGGCGCGGATCTGCCGCAGCATGCCGTCGATGCGGTAGCGGATGCGCAGGAAGTTGGCTTCCGGCTCGAAGTGCACGTCGGACGCATCGCGCTTCACCGCGTCGGTGAGGATCGAGTCGATCAGGCGGACGACCGGCTGGCTGTATTCGTCGGCCGAGGCCTGCAGGCTGCGGAAATCGATTTCGCCGGTTTCGATCTCGTGCAGGATGCCGTCGATCGAAAGTTCGTAGCCGTAGTACTGGTCGATCGCCCGGTCGATTTCGGACTCGCCGGCGAGCAGGGTTTCGACTTCGACATCATCCGGCAGCTGGCTGCGTACCTTGTCGATCGCGACCAGGTCGTTGATGTCGGCCGCGGCCAGTGTCAGGCGCCGGTTGTGCAGGTCGAAGTCGAGCGGCAGCACGCGATGGCGCTTGGCCATTTCGCGCGGCACCAGCTTCAGCGCCGCCGGGTCGATGATGGCGTTCGAAAGATCGATGCTCTGCTTGCCGAGGCTTTCCGAGAGCGCATCGCGCAGCGTGGCTTCGGAAACGAAGCCGAGCGAAACCAGCAGCTTGCCGACCGGCTGGTTCGACTTCATCTGCTCCAGCAGCGCAATGCGCAGCTGATCCTCGCTCAGGATTCCCTGTGCGATGAGGATCTGGCCGAGGGGGCGGCGCTGGGGGGCGGGAGCGTTCATGGCGGGGTCAGTGGCGAACGCGCGAGCGGACGGTCAGATGGCGGCTCAGGGCTGCAGTTCAAGGATGCGCGCCTTGACCTGGTCGGGGTTGAAGCCTGGCCGGCGACTGCTGCTCGCTGCCAGGGCCGCCTTGTAGTAATCCAGCGCCACCTTCGGCAGATGCATGTGATCGAGGCTGGCGGCCAGATTGAACAGATAGTCGGGGTGGGTCGGGTCGGCGGTGTGGGCGTTGAAATAGGCGAGTTGCGCTTCCGGCCAGCGGCGTTGCCCGGCGTACAGATTGCCCAGTGCGAAATTGAGCGTCGGCGAATCCGGCTGTGAGGCCAGCAGGCCCTTGATCCTGCTTTCGGCGGCTTGGGGATCGGCTTGCCCGCGCAGGTTGATCAGGCCGGCCTGGGCATTGATGTCCTTGGGGTCGGCTTCGAGCGCCCTGAGGTACCAGCCCTCGGCGCTGCGCAGGTCGTTCTGGCGGATGGCGATGGCGGCCATTCCAAGCAGTGCGTCGCTGTTTCTCGCGTCACCGCGGAGCACCTGTTCGTACGCACGGGTGGCGCCGGCGAGATCATCTGTTTCAAGCAGCTCGACGGCGCGAAGCAGCGCCGGTTGCACCTTCAGTTCGCCGCGCGAAATACGCACCGGCCCCTCCGGTTCGGCCTGCGGCACGGCGCGGCGCTCGTTGCGAGCCGGTTCCGCGAGAGGCGATTGCGCTTCTTGTGTCTCTGCCGCAGAAGCGGCGGCAGGGGGCGTGCCGGTGATCGGTGCCGCCGGTGCGGAAGCCACCTGGGGTGGCAGCGGGGCGGGAATGGGGGGCGCGGATTGTGATGGCGCACTCAGCGGTTGCGGTGTGCGTGCGGCCATCGTGCTGCTGCCGATGGATTGCAATTGCCACCAGAACCAGCCGCCGATCGCGATGGCCAACAGCGCGACGGCGCCGAGGGCCAGCCAGAGCAGCGTGCGCTTGGGTGCAGGCGTGCGCTTGGCCGCAAAGACATTGCGTACCGCTTCCTGCTCGGTGGCCGGATTCGCTGCTGGATTCGCGGCCGCCTTTGCTGCCGGCGGCGTGCGCTTGGGCTCGGCCTGGGGAGGCCTGCGCGGGGGCGCCGTACTGACTGCGGCGAGATCGGCATCGACGGTGTCCAGATGCGCCGACAGGTCTGGCAAAGGTGAGCCGGGAGGTGTCACCGTCGCGGCGGGGGGCGTGGCAGGGGCGCTGTGTACCGGCTCCAGGCTGAGTTCTGCGCCGGGAGGCGCTGGAGCGGTTGGCGGCGAACCCGCACCGGCAGGCGCTGATGCCAGACGCTTGGCCTCTTCTGCCTTCTTGAGGGCGTCGAGAAGCAGGCTCACCGCTGGTAACTCCGTGGGGGCACCACCTTGTCACCGGGGGTTTGCGGGTCCGGGACATTGGTGAAGAAATCGCTCTTCGGCAGGAATGTCTTCAGGTCGCTATAGTCGCCTGCAAGGCTCGGGTCGCGGATGACGGTCGGACGAATGAAGATCACCAGTTCGGTCTTCGCCGCAGTGTCGTTGCGCTGAGTAAACAATTCGCCGATCACGGGAATCTGCCCGAGACCCGGCACGGCGCTGTCCTTGTTCTGCAGCGTGTCCTCCATGAGGCCGCCCATGACCGCGATGTTTCCGTTCTGGATACGGAGGACCGACTCCATCTCGCGGGTACGAATGACTGGAATCGGGCTGGTGACCCCGGCCAGCTTCAGGGCAGGGTTCGGATCGTCTACGGTGCCGACGATGCGCGAAATATTGGGCCGGACGTTCAGCAGGATCTGGCCGTCGGAACTGATCTGCGGCGTGACGTTCATCACGAAGCCTACCGGTACCTGATTGAGTGTCGTGGTATAGGTGGTGACGGTGGTCGTCTGGTTCTGGCTGGTATCGGCCTTGATCGTGAAGTAGACGCTGTTGTCGACGACCTTGAGGACGGCGGTCTGGTTGTTGAGCACCGAAATCTTCGGGCTCGAGAGTACCTTGGTGGTGCCGAAGGCGTCGAGCAGACGGATGGCACCGTTGAAGTTGTCGCTGGTATAGGTCAGTGTGGTCAGTCCGTTGGTGCTGCCGCCAATCGTGCTGGCGGCGGTGATTGCCGCACCGGCGATGCCGAGTCCCCAGCCGGCGCCGGTCGCGATCCGGTTCCAGTCGATGCCCTGCTGGTACTGGTTGGACAGCAGGACTTCGACGATCGTCGCTTCGATCATCACCTGGCGACGCGCACTGGACTGAACCTTGTCGAGGAACTCCTGAATCTTCTCGTGCTGGCGCGACGTGGCACGCACGGTCAGGATGCCGGTCTCCGGGTGGGCGATGACAGAGGCTGCTTCACGGAACGTGGTGCGCTTGACGACGGTCGTGCCGGCGTTCTGCAGCGTCGCTGCGTTCGGACTACCGGCGATCGATGGCGCGCCCTGCGTGTTGCGCCCCCCGGCGTTACCGGCGGCCGGCGCTCCCGTTCCTGTGGTGCTTTGTGACCCAGCCTGTTCGACGACCGTTTCACTCGAGCCTTCCGGCAGGATCTTGTCCGTCTCGCGCAGGATGTCCTTGATGTTCTGGACCAGGGTTTCCCAGAAGCGGTTCTGGGCCTTGTTGTCGATCTTGGTCGTCGAGTTGTTGTTGGCACCGCTGGCTGTCGATGCGCTGCCGCTGGTGGTGACGCCTGCCAGTTGCGAGGT
>JAKJEY010000066.1:0-237 GCA_022705165.1 Pseudomonadota bacterium | reverse complement strand
GATTGAGCAGTTGCGGCAGGGTCTGGTCGATGGCATTGAGCGTGACATAGCCGTTGATGCCGGGGTGGATGTCGACGTTGATCCTGGCGTCCCGCGCCAATGCGAACAGCAGGTCATGAACCCGCACATTGTTGACGACGACGCTGTAGGTCTCGGTCTTGGGGGTGGCGCGCGGCTTGGGTACGGCGGTGTTCTGGGTGATCGGCAGGGGAATCGTGCCGGTGGCAGCAGGAACCT
>JAKJEY010000065.1 GCA_022705165.1 Pseudomonadota bacterium | reverse complement strand
TCGCCAGTTGCAGCAGGCGCAGCAGGTTGGACGCCGCCGGACGCGAGCGGCCGACGGCATCCGCTGCCTGCTGGTGCGTCATGGAAAATTCGTCGACCAGACGTTGCAGGCCAAGTGCTTCTTCAAGCGGATTGAGATTCTCGCGCTGGATGTTCTCGATCAGCGCCATCGCCAGCGCGGCTTCGTCCGGAATCTCGCGAATCAGCGTCGGCACTTCCGTCAGGCCGGCTAGCTGGGAAGCGCGCCAGCGGCGCTCGCCGGCGATGATCTCGTAGCGGTCCATCGACACCGGGCGCACCAGGATCGGCTGCATCAGACCCTGTGCGCGAATCGACGCCGCCAGTTCCTCCAGCGATTCCTTGTCCATCTGCGTACGCGGCTGATACTTGCCTGGTTGCAGTGCAGTAACGGGAAGCGAGCGCTGAATTTCCTTCTTCGATTCGTCGCCCGCCAGCAATGCGTCGAGCCCGCGGCCCAGTCCCTTCATCTTCATGCGAGTGCTCCCTGTTCAGACGCCGCCGACATCACGATCTTCCCGTCGCGGCGATCGAGCATTTCCTGCGCCAGCGCCAGATACGCCTGCGCGCCTTTCGAGGCGCGGTCGAAGGCGATGACGGGCTTGCCGTATGAGGGCGCCTCTGCCAGGCGGACGTTGCGTGGAATGATGCTCTTGTAAACCTTGTCGCCGAAATGGCTTTCCAGTTCGCCCGACACCTGCTGCATCAGGGTCATGCGCGGGTCGAACATGGTGCGCAGCAGGCCTTCGATCTGCAGCACCGGATTGAGGTTGCCGCGCACCTTGCGCAGCGTCGTGACGAGATCGGTCAGCCCCTCCAGCGCGTAGTACTCGCACTGCATCGGGATCATCACCGCCTCGGCGGCAACAAGGCCATTGACCGTCAGCATGTTCAACGCCGGCGGACAGTCGAGCAATACGAAATCGTACTGATCGCCGGCAGCGTTCAGTGCGTCGCGCAACCGGTATTCGCGGTTTTCCAGCCCGATCAGCTCGACCTCGGCGCCGGCCAGTTCGCGGTTGGCCGGCAGGATATCGAAATCGAATTCCGTGTGGATTCGGGATTGCTCCAGCGTCGAGCGCCCGATGAGAATCTGGTAAACGGTCGGCAGTGCCTCGCGCTTCATCACACCGCAACCGGTGGTGGCGTTGCCCTGCGGATCGAGGTCGATCATCAGCACCCGCTGACCGAGCGCTGCAAGGCTCGCCGAGAGGTTTACCGCGGTAGTGGTCTTGCCCACCCCGCCCTTCTGATTGGTTACCGCCAGGACCTTGGCCACGCTTATGACTCCCTCATCACGACGAGATGGCGCTCGCCATCGACTCCCGGCACGAGCAGCCGGTGCACTGCCGTTACCGATACCCCGGCCGGCAGTTTATTCATTTCTGCTACGGGGCGCTGCCCTTTCATTGCCAGCCACTCACCGCCCGGCGCAAGCAGGTGCCGCGTCAGGCCGACGAAATCAGCCAGCTCGGCAAAGGCGCGCGAAGTAATGGCCGCAAACGGCGCCGCCGGCTTGAACTCCTCGACACGTGCCGTAACGACCTGCACGTTCTTCAATCCCAGCTCGATGACCGCCTGCTGGAGAAAGGCGGTCTTCTTGCTGTTGCTGTCCAGCAGGGTCACGGCAAGCTCCGGTCTGGCGATGGCCAGCGGAATGCCCGGTTGTCCGCCGCCACTGCCGACGTCGAGCAGCGTCGACGCATTTACATAAGGCATGATCGCCAGCGAATCGAGCAGATGGTGGCTGACTGCCAGCTTCGGGTCACGCAAGGCCGTCAGGCTGTAGGTGCGGTTCCACTTCTCGAGGAAGGCAGCATAGGCCAGCAGCCGTTCCTGCACATCGGCTGGCAGATCGATGCCGAGCACCGTCATGCCCTCCGCGAGTTGCTGTTCGCGGGTCATGCGCTCTTCTTCTCGCTCGGTCCCGCATTCGGCCCCGTATTTGGCCCCACTCGCTTCAAGTGCACCAGCAGCAGCGAGATCGCGGCCGGTGTGATGCCCTGGATGCGCGAGGCCTGGCCCAGCGTCTGCGGCTGGTGCTGTTTCAGTTTCTGCTGCACTTCCTTGGACAGTCCCGGCACGGTCGCATAGTCCAACCCTTCCGGCAACAAGGTTTCCTCGTGCGCCAGATTGCGCGCCACTTCGTCCTGCTGGCGGTCGATATAGCCCTGGTACTTGGCCTGGATCTCGACCTGCTCGATCACCAGCGGGTCAAGCAGTGGCTCGTCGCGGCCAGCACCCGGCAGCGTCACCAGCGCGGTGTAGCTCACGTCCGGCCGGCGCAGCAGATCAAAGAGCGTGTACTCGCGTTCGATGCCCTTGCCCAGCACGCGCTCGGCGTCAGCCTGCGGCAGCGTCTGCGGCCGCACCCAGGTGGCCTTGAGGCGCTCCTGTTCGGCAGCAATGGCATCGCGCTTGCGGTTGAAGGCATCCCAGCGCACATCGTCGACAAGGCCCAGCGCCCTGCCCTGCTCGGTCAGGCGCAGGTCGGCATTGTCCTCGCGCAGGCTCAGGCGATACTCGGCACGGCTGGTAAACATGCGGTAGGGTTCGGAAACACCGCGCGTAATCAGGTCGTCGACCAGTACACCGAGGTAGGCCTCGTCGCGGCGCGGGCTCCAGGCCGCCTTGTCCTGCGCATGGAGCGCGGCATTGGCGCCGGCAAGCAGGCCTTGGGCAGCCGCTTCCTCGTAGCCGGTGGTGCCGTTGATCTGGCCGGCGAAGAAGAGGCCACGGATGGCCTTGGTCTCGAACGAGGACTTCAGCCCGCGCGGATCGAAATAGTCGTATTCGATGGCGTAGCCGGGGCGCAGGATATGGCAGTTTTCCATGCCTCTGATCGAGCGCACGATCTGCAGTTGCACGTCGAAAGGCAATGAGGTTGAAATGCCGTTCGGATAGATCTCATGTGTCGTCAGGCCTTCCGGTTCGAGGAAGACGTTGTGGCTATCCTTGGACGCAAAGCGGTGGATCTTGTCCTCGATCGACGGGCAGTAACGCGGCCCGACACCCTCGATGACGCCGGTGTACATCGGCGAACGGTCGAGGTTGTTACGGATGATCTGGTGCGTACGCTCGTTGGTGCTGGTCACCCAGCACGGGAGTTGCTGCGGGTGCTGGCTGGCACTGCCGAGATAGGAGAACACCGGCAGCGGGTCGTCCGAGTGCTGCTCCTCCATCACCGAGAAGTCGATGGTCTTGCCGTCCAGCCGCGGCGGCGTGCCGGTCTTCAGGCGCCCCACCGGCAGCTGCAGTTCGCGCAGCCGCGCCGCGAGCGACACCGACGGTGGATCGCCCATGCGGCCACCGGTGTAATTCTGCAGGCCGACGTGGATGAGGCCGTTGAGGAAGGTGCCGGCGGTCAGCACGACGGCTCGCGCGTCGAAACGGACGCCGAGCTGCGTTACTGCGCCAGCAATGCGGTCACCGTCGACAATCAGGTCATCACAGGCCTGCGCAAAGATCGTCAGGTTCGGCTGGTTCTCCAGCCGGGTACGGATCGCCTGCTTGTACAGAACGCGGTCGGCCTGCGCGCGCGTCGCCCGCACCGCCGGCCCCTTCGAGCCGTTGAGGATGCGGAACTGGATGCCGGACTCGTCGGTGGCCGCCGCCATCGCACCGCCCAGTGCATCGACTTCCTTGACCAGATGACCCTTGCCGATGCCGCCGATCGACGGATTGCAGCTCATCGCCCCCAGCGTTTCCATGTTGTGCGTCAGCAGCAAGGTGCGCTGCCCCATGCGCGCCGAGGCGAGCGCCGCCTCGGTACCGGCATGGCCGCCACCGACGACTATCACGTCAAAACGCTCGGGGTAATGCATGGGTTCGGAAAGCTTTCGGGAAAGGGCGCGATTTTACGCCAGTTCGCTGAAAAATAACATTTTTTGCCAAACGATTAGCCTGTTTGGACTAACGACATGAAGTGCTTTGGCCCACTTGGACTATTGGCTCGACGTACCCTTGGAGCGCATCATCTGCGCAAGTCGTCAACTGACGACATTCGGACAATTACCGTTCAGGGCAGGAAATCAGGTCATGGCCACCAAACTCAAGCAAATCGTTGGCGCAATCGTTCTGGCGGCTTCGGCCGTCGGCGCGGCACAAGCCGATACAGTCAAGTTCAACGGTTTTCTTGGCGGCCGCAGCGCCTCCGTTGATATCGATGCGCCAGCCAATGTCAGTCCCCAGGCCGGCGAATTCAGCATTCTGCTGAACAGTCAATCGTTCTCGTCCCTGTGCGTCGATGTCCAGCACACCATCAGCTGGAATACAAATTACAGCGACTACACCGTCAAGACCGCCGGTGCCTATGGCTTCAGCACTGCGCAGATCGGCCTGTTCAACAAACTATACACGGCACATTACGCGGACTCCCATAGCAGTAGCGACAAGGCTGCCGCCTTCCAGATTGCCGTTTGGGAAATCACCTACGATGGCAATAGCGCGCTCAATCTCGGCGCGAACACGTTCAAACTGGGTAGTGGCGGCAGCAGCAATGCCAAAACCATCGCGACCGGCTGGCTGAACACGCTGGGTACTGCCCAGCAGGGTCAGTGGCAGTTCAAGGTTCTGGATAGCGAGACGCGTCAGGATCAGCTCATCGCCATGCCGGTACCGGAACCGACGGAGCTCGCCATGCTGCTCGCTGGCCTCGGGCTCATCGGCAGTGTCGCCCGCCGCAAGGCCAGGGCCGCATCCGCCGCCTGAGTTCTCGCGGCTTGATGAAAAGGGAGCGCAAGGCGCTCCCTTTTCATTTCCGCATTGTGGGCGTGCACTCGGGGTGAGTTCTCATTTCGCGCTGCGCCGTGGCATCCTTGGCACCGGACAGGTGCAAGCACATGAGAACGCGACGGGTATTTCTAGACCGGCTCGATGCCGAAATGGCACCCCATGACGTGGTGGTCGTCATCGACGTCCTGCGTTCGTTTTCGACCGCAGCCTATGCCTTCGCTGCCGGGGCCGGCCTCATCTATCCGGTCGAAACGATCGCTGCGGCACGTCGCCTGCAAGCAGCCATGCCGGATGCGCTGACAACAGGGGCCGTCGGCGGTGGCGATCCGATCCCCGGTTTCGATTTCGGCAATACGCCGACAGCCTTCCAGAACCTGCGGCTCGAAAATCGTCCACTCATCCAGAGTACGGCAGCAGGCGCCCGTGGCATCACCCGTTTCAACCAGGTACGCGCACTATTCGCCGGCAGCCTCGTTTGCGCCCGCGCCACCGCCACAGCGATCACTGCGTTGAATCCGTCCGAGGTCACCTTCGTCATCACCGGAGAGTGGGTGGATCGCGATGGTGACGAGGACATCGCATGCGCGGATTATCTCGCGGCGCTCCTGAACGGCATGAATCCCGATCCCGTACGCTACGAGCAACGGGTCCGCGACTCGGATTTCGGGCGACGCTTCCTTGCCGAAGACAATCCCAATCTGCCGGCCTCGGATCTTGAGCTTTGCGCTGTCGCCGATCGATTCGACTTCACCATGCAGGCCTCACGGTGGCACGACCACATGGTCCTCCGCAGGGTTTTACCCGGCAGCGCGAACCGATAACGAACACGCCCCGGATCCACCGCCTGTTCCTGCCGATTACAGTGTCAAGCCGGCACCGTCTCCTGCACCGAACTACGGATCAGGTGATCGAAAGCGCCCAGCGAAGCCGTCGCACCGGCCCCCATGGCAATGATGATCTGCTTGTAGGGTACCGTCGTCGCATCCCCGGCCGCGAACACGCCGGGCAACGACGTCTGGCCGCGCGCATCGATCTCGATCTCGCCGCGGTTCGACAGCGCCACCGTGCCCTTGAGCCAGTCGGTATTCGGCAGCAGACCGATCTGCACGAAGATGCCCTCGAGCTCGATGCGCTTTACTTCATCGTTCGTCCGGTCCTTGTAGGAAAGCGCTACGACCTTCTGTCCGTCTCCATGTACCTCGGTCGTCAGTGCCTGCGTGATCACCGTCACGTTGGGCAGGCTGGCCAGCTTCTTCTGCAGCACGGCATCGGCGCGCAATTTCACGTCGAACTCGAGTAGCGTGACGTGGGCAACGATGCCGGCGAGATCGATCGCCGCCTCGACGCCCGAGTTGCCGCCGCCGATCACCGCCACGCGCTTGCCCTTGAACAGCGGACCGTCGCAGTGCGGGCAGTAGGCCACACCCTTGGCACGGTATTCGCGCTCGCCCGGCACGTTCATCTCGCGCCAGCGGGCACCGGTAGCGATGATGACGCTCTTCGCCTTGAGCACGGCGCCGCTCGCGGTACGCACTTCGTGGAACTGTTCGCCCGGGATCAAGGCATCGGCGCGCTGCAGGTTCATGATGTCGACGTCGTATTCGCGCACGTGCTGTTCGAGACCGGCGGCCAGCTTCGGACCATCGGTCTCCTTGACCGAAATGAAGTTCTCGATCGCCAGCGTGTCCAGCACCTGACCGCCGAAGCGCTCGGCGAGCACACCGGTGCGGATACCCTTGCGCGCCGCATAGATCGCCGCCGCGGCACCGGCCGGACCGCCACCGACGACCAGCACGTCGAAGGCTTCCTTGGCGCTGATCTTCTCCGCTTCGCGCTTCTCGGCACCGACATCGAGTTTCGCCACGATCTCCTCGATTGTCATGCGGCCCTGGCCGAACGGCTGGCCGTTCAGGAAGACGGTCGGTACGGCCATGATCTGGCGCTCGTTCACCACGTCCTGGAAGAGCGCACCGTCGATCATCACGCTCATCGCCCGGGGATTGAGCACGGCAATGAGGTTCAGCGCCTGCACGACATCCGGACAGTTGTGGCAGGAGAGCGAGATGAAGGTCTCGAACCTGTATTCGCCGTCGAGGGCCTTGATCTGCTCGATCACCTCCGGCTCGACCTTGGGCGGATGGCCGCCGGTCTGGAGCAGTGCCAGCACCAGCGAGGTGAACTCGTGGCCCATCGGGATGCCGGCGAATTCGATGCGCGCGGCTTCGCCGGGCCGGCCGATGGCAAACGAGGGCACGAGATTGGCGCTGCCGTCAGTGCGAAGGCTGATCTTGTCGGAGAGCTCGGCGATCTCCTTGACCAGTTCACCCATCTCCTGCGCCCTGGCACTGGCGTCCAGCGTGGCAACGATCTCGATCGGACGCTGCAGGCGGCCGAGGTAGGCCTGGAGTTGTTCCTTGATGGCGGTATCGAGCATGGTGTTCTCCCTTCGCTGTTTTCGTATGCAGTGCAAAGGCGCCGACCGGCGGTGCCGCTTTCGGGGGGTCGGGGTTGGCGGCCTCGCAGGAAGGCGCCTTTGCACTGCATCCCGGCGATGCCGGGATGCAGGATTATTGAAACTTAGATCTTGCCGACCAGGTCCAGCGACGGGGCCAGGGTCTTCTCGCCTTCCTTCCACTTGGCCGGGCAGACCTCACCCGGGTGCGACGCGACGTACTGGGCCGCCTTGATCTTGCGCAGCAGCTCGGACGCATCACGGCCGATGCCACCGGCGTTGATCTCGACGATCTGGATCTTGCCCTGCGGGTCGATCACGAAGGTGCCGCGCTCGGCAAGACCGGCGGATTCGATCATGACGCCGAAGTTGCGGGTGATGGCGCCGGTCGGGTCGCCAATCATCGGGTACTGGATCTTGCCGATCGTTTCCGAGGTGTCGTGCCAGGCCTTGTGCGTGAAGTGGGTGTCGGTCGACACGGCATAGATCTCGACGCCCAGTTTCTTGAATTCGGCGTAGCTGTCGGCGAGGTCGCCGAGTTCGGTCGGGCAGACGAAGGTGAAGTCGGCCGGGTAGAAGAAGACGACCGACCACTTGCCCTTCAGGTCTTCATTCGTGACCTGCACGAACTTTCCGGCGTGGAAGGCGGTAGCGGCGAACGGGAGGACTTCGGTATTGATGATGGTGGTATTCATGCTGGGCTCCTTGGGTTGAATGTCGGTTGACGAAGCAGATAGTAGAGAGGAGCGGATAATTACTCCAATTGATATGATTGATTGTTGTAATAGTTATTGACTATTATTGCTTCGCTCACACAAGGAAGACTCCGTCACGGCTTGTCACGTACAAGCGCATGCCTTACCTTCCACACATGGCCGCCCGCGACGACACCACCACTGCCGAACTGTCGCAGAAGCTGCAAAAGGAGCTTCCGCAGAAACGCGTACTGATCGTGGACCGTTACCCGGCAGCGCGCGATTCGCTGCGGGTCATGCTCTCCTCGCTGGGCATTACCTCGGTGACTGGAGCCGGAAATTCTGTCGATGCGCTGCGCCAGGCCAAAGGGGGCAGCTTCGATATCATTCTTTCCGACTATCTCCTCGATGATGGGCGCGACGGCCAGCAACTGCTCGAAGAGCTGCGCCAGCAGCAACTGATTCCGCTGGGCACGGTGTTCATGATCATCACCGGCGAGCGTGCCTACCACAACGTCGTCTCGGTCGCGGAACTGGCACCGGATGATTACCTGATCAAGCCTTTCACGGCAGATCAGTTGCAGGCCCGGCTGCTCAAGGCAGTGTTCAAGAAAAACTTCTTCGCGCCGGTCTATCGCAAGCTCGACGAAGGCGCCTACATCGGCGCCCTCAATGCCTGCGACCGGCTGCTCGCCAATTCTTCGCCCTTCGAGCTGGACGTACTGCGACTGAAGGGCGAAATCCTCAACGCCCTCGGCCGACACGACGAGGCGGAAGCCATCTATCGCGACGTACTGGCGCGCAAATCCGTACCGTGGGCACGAATGGGACTTGCCCTCTCGCTGCGGGGACGAAAGTCACTCGATGAAGCAGAGTCCGTGGCGCGACAGGTCGTGCAGGAATTCCCGGAATATTTGTCGGCCTACGATTTTCTTGCCGGCGTACGGGAGGAAATGGGACAACTGCCGGAAGCGCAGGCGGTCCTGCTACAGGCCGCCGCCATCGCACCGAAGAACGCCGGGCGACAGCGTGTCGTCGGTGACATCGCACTGCGTAACGGCGATCTCGATGCCGCCGAGAAGGCCTACGGCAAGGTGCTGGAACGGCATCGCGGAACCTCGATGAAGCAGGTCGATGATTACGCCAACCTGTCGCGCGTACTGATCGAGAAGGGTCATGCCGAGGGGGCACGCCAGATCATCCAGGAACTGAAACGGGACTGGCGCGGCAACCGGCAGGGCGAATATGCGGCAGCGGTGATGGACAGTCTCTGCCTGCAGGCCGAGGGCGAACCCGAAAAGGCGAAGAAGGCGACCGAGCAGGCGCTCGCACTGTACGAGAACCTGGCGGCAGAGTCGAACCCGGCCCGCCCCGTGTCACAGAAGATCACGATCGATCTTGCCCACGCGTGTCTGGCTACCGGCGCGACCGAGCAGGCGCAGACGATCATGCGCAAGGTGGCGGCGGAAAACAACGACAACCCCTTGGTCATCGCGCACATCGAAGGCGTCTTCTCGCGGACGGGGCATGCCGACAGCGGCCGTGCCCTGCTCGACCAGGTCGGACGGGAGATCATCGAGATCAACAACCGCGGCGTCATGGCCGCCCGCAGCGGGGACATCGAAGGGTCGGTACGTCTGCTGATCGAAGCTGCCGAGCGCGTCCCGAGCGTCCAGTTCCTCGTCAATGCGACCAAGGCGATCTGTGCCCTGATGGACCAGAAAGGCTGGCGCGAGGATCTTGCCGAACGCGCCACCACTTACCTTGAACAAGCGCAGGCAAAAAACCCCAAGGACCCCCGCGTGCTGTCGGGCCGGGAGAATTTCCAGCGCATTGCCGCGAAGTTCGGCGTCGCCGGCTAATCGTTGGTTGCATGGCCAACGTCCCCGCCAATCCACCGATTGCCATCACATCATGATCACGGCATCATGCACCGACTGACCAACACGCGTTCATCCGGAAGAATCCAGCATTGAGCATCAAGATCGCACAGACTGGGCGGCACGCCGTCCTCGCCATTCAGGGCCGCTTCGTATTCGAGATGCGCAGCGAGTTCCTGGACGCCATGCGCAGTGTCATCGCCCTGCCCAACTGCGATGCGATCTCGGTCGACCTGTCGGCAACCGAATACCTCGACAGTTCCGCCATCGGCATGTTGCTGATCCTGCGCGACCGGGCACTGGAAGCAGACAGGCAGACGCGAATCACGGGTAGCAGCGGCAGTGTCCGCAACGTCCTGACGATGTGCAACATCGGCCAGCTGATCCCGCTGGACTGAGCCCCGCCGCCGCCACCTACCGGTCAACCGCGGAAGGTATCCCAGGCGAACTTGGCGATCAGCAGCGAGACGACGACGAGGAAAACCTGGCGCACGAAGCCGCTGCCATGCTTCAGCGCGAGATGAGTTCCGGCAACCGACCCCCCGACATTGCAGACAGCCATCGCGATCGCCACCTGCC
>JAKJEY010000064.1 GCA_022705165.1 Pseudomonadota bacterium | reverse complement strand
CATTCTGGTGCTGGCGTCCGGCGTGACGGCGATGGCCCTGGCCGTTGCTGCCCGACTTTCGCGGATGTTGGCCGAACTTTCGGCCAGGACGGCTGAACTGCACCACCTGGCGACCACCGACCTGATGACCGGGGTCCATAACCGGCACAGTTTCATGCAGGATCTCTATCGCGAATTCGCGCGTGGGCGCCGTTATCGCACGCCGCTTTCGCTGCTCGTCTTCGATCTCGATTTCTTCAAGCAGATCAACGACGGCTACGGCCATGCCGCGGGCGATGAGGCGCTGAGGGCCTTTGCCAAAGCGGCAGGGGAATGCCTGCGCGGGATGGATGTGCTGGGACGCCTTGGTGGCGAGGAATTCGGCATCCTGTTGCCGAATACGGTACTCGATCAGGCCGAAATCGTTGCCGAGCGCATTCGCGCCGCCGTCACGGAAATTGCCATCGAGACCGAATACGGCACGGTCCGTTTCACGACCAGTGTCGGTGTGGCGCAGAGCGTTGAAGGCGACGATTCGGTCGATACGCTGTTGGCGCGGGCCGACGCGGCCCTCTATGCAGCGAAGGCGGCCGGGCGCAACCGCGTCGTGGCGCGCAGCGACTAGCAGTCGCCCGCGGGAGGCGGCAGTGCCCCCGCTTTAGGCTGTCGCTCTCGGCTATAATGGCGATCTTTCCGGAACCCCCGGTTTTTCCGCGTTTTTTCGTTCCCGCCATGGCCCAGATCCTCTTCCTTCGCGGTGCCCCCGCTTTTTCCGCTTTCCGCCTGCAGCGCCTGAAAGCCTCGTTGCTCGCTGCTGTTCCCGGCGTGTCGGGGGTCGAGGCCGATTACTGGCATTTCGTCGCTGTCCGCACGGCGCTATCCGGCCCGGCGCAGGAGTCGCTTTCAGCTCTGCTCGAAGCGCGCGCCCCGGAGTCTGCGCCGGCCGGAGAACTGTTTCTCGTCGTTCCGCGCGTCGGCACGATCTCGCCGTGGTCCTCGAAGGCTACCGACATCGCCTGGAACTGCGGGCTGGATGCCATCGAACGCATCGAGCGCGGCATTGCCTTCCGCGTGCAGGGCAAGGTGAGTGCGGCCGACAGGGCGAAGATCGCCGCACTGCTGCATGACCGCATGACCGAGTCGGTGATGGCCGATTTCGACGAGACAGCGCAGCTGTTCCAGCATTTTTCGCCGAAGCCGCTGGCGAGTGTCGATCTGCTCTCCGGTGGCCGTGCCGCGCTGGTCGAGGCCAACGGCCGCCTCGGGCTGGCGCTTTCCGAGGACGAGATCGATTACCTCGTCGACATCTTCGGTAAGGTGCAGCGCAATCCGTCCGACGTCGAGCTGATGATGTTCGCGCAGGCCAATTCCGAGCACTGCCGCCACAAGATCTTCAATGCCTCGTGGGTGATCGACGGCAACGAAAAGAGCGAGACGCTGTTCGGCATGATCCGCGAGACGCACAAGGCGCATCCGGAAGGCACCGTCGTTGCCTATTCGGATAACGCGTCGATCATCGAGGGGGCGATCATCCCCCGCTTCTACCCGGATGCCCGGGGCCGCTACGGCTACCATCAGGAAACGACGCACATCCTGATGAAGGTCGAGACGCACAACCACCCGACGGCAATTTCCCCGTTCCCCGGCGCTTCGACCGGCTCCGGCGGCGAGATCCGCGACGAGGGCGCCACCGGCCGCGGTTCCAAGCCGAAAGCCGGCCTGTGCGGCTTCACCGTCTCCAACCTGAATATCCCTGAGGCCGTACAGCCTTGGGAAAAGGGCATCGGCAAGCCGAGCCGCATCGCCTCGGCACTCGATATCATGATCGAGGGCCCGATCGGCGCCGCCGCCTTCAACAACGAATTCGGCCGCCCGAACCTGACCGGCTACTTCCGCACCTATGAGCAGCAGGTCGGCGATGTTGTGAAGGGCTACCACAAGCCGATCATGATCGCCGGCGGCCTCGGTGCCATCCAGGCCGAGCAGTCGTTCAAGGCGCCGGAATTCCCTGCCGGAACGCTGCTCATCCAGCTCGGTGGTCCGGGCATGCTGATCGGCCTCGGCGGCGGTGCTGCCTCGTCGATGACCACCGGCACCAATACCGAAGACCTCGATTTCGCTTCCGTGCAGCGCGGCAATCCGGAAATCCAGCGCCGTGCACAGGAAGTCATCGACCGCTGCTGGCAGATGGGCGCCCCCAAGGGTGACGCTTCCCAGCCGCACGACGGCAATCCGATCCTGTCGATCCACGACGTCGGCGCCGGCGGCATCTCCAACGCGCTGCCGGAACTGGCCCACGGTGCCGGCTGCGGCGCGCATTTCGAACTGCGCGAAGTGAAGATCGAAGAGCCGGGCATGTCGCCGGCCGAGATCTGGTGCAACGAGGCACAGGAACGCTACGTGCTGGCGCTGCCGCCGTCGCGCCTCGAGGAATTCGCGCTGATGTGCGAACGCGAGCGCTGCCCCTTCGCCATCGTCGGCCAGACCACCGCCGAGAAGCAGCTGATCGTCGCCGACCGCCACTTCGGCAACAAGCCGGTCGACATGGACATGGATGCGCTGCTCGGCAAGCCGCCGCGCATGACCCGCGACGTGGTCCATCTGCCGCCAGTGACCGTTTCCTTCGACCCGACCGCGGTCGAGCTGAAGGATGCCGCCTACCGCGTGCTGCGCCTGCCGACGGTGGCCGACAAGACCTTCCTCATTTCGATCGGCGACCGCTCCGTCGGTGGCCTTACCGCACGCGACCAGATGGTTGGCCCTTGGCAGGTGCCCGTCGCTGACGTTGCCGTCACGCTCATGGGCTATCAGGGGTTTGCCGGTGAAGCGTTTGCGATGGGCGAGCGTACGCCTCTGGCCATCCTCGATGCCCCGGCCTCGGGCCGCATGGCCATCGGCGAATCGCTGACCAACATCGCCGCTGCGGACATCGCCAAGCTCGGCGACGTGAAGCTCTCGGCCAACTGGATGGCGGCTGCCGGCACGCCGGGCGAGGATGCGCGCCTGTTCGACACGGTTCGCGCCGTGTCCGACCTGTGCCAGAAGATCGGCATCTCGATTCCGGTCGGCAAGGATTCGCTGTCGATGCGTACGGCGTGGGAAGACGATGGACAGAAAAAGCAGGTCGTGTCGCCGCTGTCGCTGATCGTCACCTCGTTCGCTCCGTGCAGGATGCGCGCCGCACGCTGACGCCTCAGCTGGCCCTCGACCAGGGTGAAACCGACCTGCTTCTGATCGACCTCGGCCAGGGCAGGAATCGTCTCGGCGGCTCGGCGCTGGCGCAGGTGTTCAACGCCACCGGTGACGACGCGCCCGATGTGAACGAACCGCAGCAGCTCGCCGCCTTCTTCGGCGCCGTGCAGAAGCTCGCCTCAGACAACCTGCTGCTGGCCTACCACGACCGTTCCGACGGCGGCCTCTTTGCCGCTGCCGCCGAGATGGCCTTCGCCTCGCGCTGCGGCGTCTCGCTGGACATGGATGGCCTCTGCTACGACCCGCTGATGGCCGACGTCGATGGCAACGAAAAGAAGCCGGACCAGCTCGGCGGCCGCTCCTTCGAAATCCTGATGCGCGCGCTGTTCAACGAGGAACTCGGCGCGCTGGTGCAGATCCGCCGCGGCGACCGCGACCGCGTGATGGACATCCTGCGTGCCGCCGGCCTCGGCGCCTGCTCGAACTTCGTCGGCTATCCGAACCCGTGGGACGAATTCCGCGTCGTGCGCAATGCCAGGGCCGTGTTGCGTGAGAAGCGCGTCGAGCTGCAGCGTGCCTGGTCGGAGACCAGCTTCCGCATGCAGGCGCTGCGCGACAACCCGGAATGCGCGCAGCAGGAATTCGACCGCATTCTCGATACGAACGACAAGGGCCTCTCGGTCAGCCTGAACTACGACCCGGCCGAGGACATCGCCGCACCGTTCATTTCTACCGGTGCGCGCCCGCAGGTCGCCATCCTGCGTGAGCAGGGCGTCAACGGCCACGTCGAAATGGCGGCGGCCTTCGACCGTGCCGGTTTCGCGGCGGTGGATGTGCACATGAGCGATATCCTCGCCGGCCGCGTCTTCCTCAAGGACTTCAAGGGTGCCGTCGCCTGCGGCGGCTTCTCCTACGGCGACGTGCTCGGCGCCGGCCAGGGCTGGGCACGCACCATCCTCTTCAACGGCCGTGCCCGCGACGAGTTTTCGGCCTTCTTCGGCCGCCCGGATACCTTCGCGCTGGGCGTCTGCAATGGCTGCCAGATGATGAGCGCACTCAAGTCGCTGGTGCCCGGCGCAGAACACTGGCCGCGCTTCGTCAGGAACCGCGTCGAGCAGTTCGAGGCGCGCTTCACGATGGTAGAGGTCATCGAGTCGCCGTCCCTTTTCCTTTCCGGCATGGCCGGCAGCCGCATGCCGGTGGTGGTGTCGCACGGGGAGGGCCGCGCCGATTTCTCGGAAACCGGCGACCTCGGCAAGGTTGCGCTGGCAATGCGCTACCTCGACAACGCCGGCAATCCGACGGAGGTCTATCCGTACAACCCGAACGGCTCTCCGCAGGGCCTCACCGGCGTGACCACGGCCGATGGCCGCTTCACGATCATGATGCCGCACCCGGAGCGGGTCTTCCGCACGGTGCAGATGTCCTGGCATCCGGAGAATCTGGGTGAAGATTCTCCGTGGATGCGCATGTTCCGCAATGCGCGGAAGTGGGTTGGGTAAGCGGGCGGGCTGAACGCTTCAGGCAAGCGGGAAAACAAAAAGGGCGCGGTTTCAACCGCGCCCTTTGCATTGAAGCGAGCCGTATTTACTGCACCTTGGCCTTGGTGCGCAGGTCGATGATCATCTTCTCGACCAGCTGCTGGTTGGCGCGTTGCGCCAGTTGCGGCTTGATCGCTTCGAAGGCCGGCGCTTCCAGCGGGCGGGAATCTTCGAGCAGGATCACGTGCCAGCCGAAATCGGTCTTGACCGGGGTTTCGGTGTACTTGCCCTTGGACAGCTTGGTCAGTGCATCGGCGAACGGCGGTACATAGCTGCCAGCGGCACTCCAGCCGAGGTCGCCGCCGTTTTCCTTGGAACCGGGGTCCTTCGACTGCTTGGCCAGCTCGTCAAACTTGGCGCCCTTCTTCAGGTTGTCGATGATGTTCTTGGCCTGATCCTCGGTTTCGACGAGGATGTGGCGGCTCTTGTACTCGGTGCCGCCGAGCTTCGCCTTCATCGCGTCGTATTCCGACTTCAGCTGGGCATCGCTGACCGGGTGCTTCTTCACGTAGTCCTGGATGAAGGCGCGGATCAGCACGGCCTGGCGGGCGAGTTCCATCTGCGCGGCGATGCCGGGCTGCTTGTCTACGCCGGCTTTCTTCGCTTCCTGCGTCAGCAGTTCGCGGCGGACCAGTTCTTCCTTGACGGCATTCCTCAGCTCAGCCGAGTCCGGCATGCCCTGCGCCTTCTGTTCGGCGTAGAACGCGTCGAACAGCGACTGCGAGATGGCGGCGCCGTTGACCGTGGCAACCGTTCCGGCCTTGGCTGGAGCGGCTGCGGCCTTCTCCGCGGCGATGACCGGCAGCGACAGCAGGGCGCCGGCGACGAGGGTGGCAGCGAGCTTCGAGAGGGTGTGCATGGATCTCGTTTCCTTGTATCGGTGGGGGTAAAACGAACAGTTTCCGACTAAATCTCGTCAGGCGCAAGCGCCTTGATGCCGAGCGCATGGATACGGCCGCGCATCAGGTCGCCGACCAGCGCGAAGACCTCGCGATGCCTCGCGACGGTGCTCTTCCCGGCGAACGCGGCTGAGACAAGCAGGAGCCGGTAATGGCCGCCATCGCGGGCGCCCGCATGGCCGGCATGGAGGTGGGAGTCGTCGGCAAATTCGAAGCGTGACGGTGCCAGCGGTGCGAGCCGCTCGCGCAGCAGGGCTTCGATATCATTGCCCGGGTGGGTACTTTCCATCCGCATCAGGCCGGGAGGGCTTTCTTGAACGGCTTGACGGTGACCTTCTCGTAAACGCCGGCAGCGACGTACGGGTCGGCGTCGGCCCAGGCCTTTGCGGCGTCCAGTGATGCAAATTCGGCAACGATGACGCTGCCCGAGAAGCCAGCGGGGCCAGGATCCGGCGAATCGATGGCCGGGCATGGCCCGGCGATCAGCAGGCGCCCTTCACCCTGCAGGGCCTGCAGGCGGGCAACGTGGTCGGGGCGCACGGCAAGGCGCTTGTCCAGGGTGCCGGCACGGTCCTCGCCGATGATCACATAGAACATCATTTCTTCTCCTCTTCGATGTATTTGGACAGCAGCATGCCCTGCACGAGTACAAATGCGAGCATCAGCCCGATGCCGCCGAACAGCTTGAAATTGACCCAGGCATCGGTTGAAAAGCTGTAGGCGACAGCAAGATTCGCAAAGCCCATGAAGGTGAAGAAGCCGACCCAGGACCAGTTCATCCGCGTCCAGGCAACGTCGGGCAACTGCATCTGCTCGGACAGCAGCGACTTCATCAGGTTCTTCTTCATGAACAGTGCGCCGCCGGCCAGGATGCCGGCGAACAGCCAGTAGAGGACGGTCGGCTTCCACTTGATGAAGGTCTCGTCCTGCAGCAGCAGCGTGGCGCCGCCGAAGAAGGTGACGATGACGAGGCTGACCCAGAGCATGGTGTCGACCTTGCGGTGACGGAACCAGACCCAGCCGATTTGCAGGAAGGTGCCGGCAATGGCGACGGCGGTCGCGACAAAGATGCCGTAGATCTTGAACGCGATGAAGAAGAGGATGACGGGAAACAGGTCGAAGAGAAACTTCATGGGGAAATCCGGAAATGCTGCGCGGAGGCGTCGCGCGACGCGCGATTATGGCTGATTCGCGTACGCCGTGTCCAATGGCCGGGGTATACTCGTGGCATCCCTTGCCGTAAGCGCGGAGAAGCCATGAACAGGATCGCCATCGTTGATGACAGCGATATCAACCTGACCCTGCTGAAACACCTCGTCAACAAGCTGGGCGGCTGCGAGCCGCTGCTGTTCTCCGATGCACTGAAGGGCCTGCAGTGGTGTCTCGACAACGAGCCCGATCTGGTCATTGTCGATTACATGATGCCTGACCTCGACGGCATCGGTTTCATCGAGCGCTTCCGTGCAGCCCCCGGGCGGAGCGAGATACCGGTGCTGATGATTACCGCCAACGATGACAAGGAAATCCGCTACGAAGCCCTGCAGCGCGGTGCCACCGATTTCCTGACCAAGCCGGTCGATACCGTCGAATTTCGCGCCCGCGCGTCGATCATGCTGACGCTGCGTGCCAACCAGAAGCGCATGGTGGACCGCAACCGCGAGCTGGCGGAGGAGGTCCGCAAGGCCACGGCCGAGATCCGTTCCCGCGAACAGGAACTGCTGTTCCGCATGTCGCGCGCGGCCGAGTTCCGCGATCCGGAAACCGGGGCCCACATCCAGCGCATGGCGCATTACTCGGCGCTGGTCGCGCGCCAGATGGGCATGTCCGAAGCCGAGCAGGAGCTCCTGCTGCAGGCCGCGCCGATGCACGACGTCGGCAAGATAGGCATTCCCGACTACATCCTGCTCAAGCCCGGCAAGCTGACCCACGAAGAGTTCGAGGTCATGAAGAACCACGCCAAGCTTGGCCACGAATTGCTGCACGGCAGCGGTTCGGCGGTGCTGCAGGCCGGCGCGGTGATCGCGTTGTCGCACCACGAAAAATATGACGGCTCGGGCTATCCGGTGGGGCTCCGGGGAGATGCGATACCGCTGCTCGGGCGCATCGTCGCGGTCGCCGATGTTTTCGACGCGCTGACCTCGGAGCGCCCGTACAAGAAGGCCTGGGATCTCGACAAGGCCGTCGCCTTCCTGCGCGAGGGCAGCGGCGCCCATTTCGACCCTGCCTGCGTCGAGGCTTTCCTTGCCGCCTGGAGCGACGTGCTGAGTGTTCGCGAGCGCTTCGCTGACGAGGAGGTTCCCCAGCTGTGAGTTGGTGGTGCGGATCGCTGGCTCTTTGCCTGCGGCTTCTTTCCGCGGTGTTTCTGCTTTGCACCCTGCCGCTCACCGCGCGTGCAGCGGCAACCTACGTACTGGTGGTCGTGCCGCAGTTTCCTGCGCCCGAAATCCAGCGCGACTGGCAGCCGCTGCTCGATCGCCTCCGCGCGACGTCCGGAATCGAACTGAAGATTCGTCACGTGCGCTCCATTCCGGAATTCGAGAATGAGTTTTCGCGCGGCCTGCCGGATTTCGTGTTCATGAACCCCTACCACGCGGTCATGGCACGGCAATCTCAGGGCTACATTCCGCTGGTTCGCGCCAGCGCACCACTGACCGGCATCCTCGTTGCCCGGAAGGACGGGGCCGTCGGCAAGGTGGCCGATCTCGACGGCAAGGAGCTGGCTTTCCCCGCACCGAACGCATTCGGCGCATCGCTCTACATGCGTACGCTGCTGCAGGAAAAACTCGGGCTCCGTATCGTGCCGCGCTATGTGAAGACACACAGCAATGTCTTCCGAGCCGTACTCGCCGGCGATGTGCCGGCGGGTGGCGCCGTCAGCAGTACGCTGGCCCAGGAATCCGCCGCCGTGCGTGATCGGCTGCGCGTGCTGTTCGAGACGCCTGCCGTGGCGTCGCATCCGCTGGCTGCACATCCGCGGGTCCCGGAATCCGTTCGCCGCGAGCTCACCAATGCAATCCTCGGGATTGCGCGCTCGGCAGACGGAGCTGCGCTGCTGGAGCCCGTCCAGCTCGTGTCTCCGGTGACCGCCGACTACGCACGTGACTATCTGCCGCTGGAGCGCCTGAATCTTGGCGCCTATTTCGTCCGCAGCGAGTAGCCTCATGCCTTCCCGTCTGCTTTCCCGCCTGTTGCCACGGCGCCTCAGCGTCCAGCTTGCGCTGCTGGTGTCGCTGATGTTCATGGTGACGGTCCTCGTGCAGACCAGCTACAACGCCGCCGAGCAGGCCGAGTTCAGCGAGCGGGAGCGCTCGGCACAGATGCGCGCGCTGGTGAAGAGCCTTGCCGGCGCGGTTTCCGATCCGTTCATGCTGTCGGATTACACAACGCTGGAGTCGCTGCTGCTGCTCTCGGTGGAGTACCCATCGGTACTCAACCTGACGGTCTTCGACGGCCAGGGCAAGGTGCTTTCCCGGGTGAGCAAGGATGCCCAAGGCCAGTCGTTTGTCGATTTTTCGGCGGCCCCGGAGACGGTGCCGCAGGCCAACGATCCCTTGTTCGAGTACTCAACCAGGGGCAAGCGCATGTTCGGTGGCCTGATTGACCTGGGGCCTGATGAACTCACGGTACTGCATCCGATCGCCGGCTCCGGCCACAGTGGCTGGCTGAAGTTGCGCATCAGTCTTGCCTCGCTTCAGGATGCCAAGCGGCATCAATGGCAGGACAGCCTGTTGACCGCGGTTGCGGTCGTCGTCGTCAGCACCCTGCTGCTGCTGGTCTTCCTGTCTCGCACGATGCGGGCGCTGCGCGAGGCTGCCGAGTTTGCGGGACGCCTCGATGTCGTCCGCGGCATGACGCTGCCGGCGTTTTCCGGCAACGAGGAAACCCGCCTGCTGGTCGACTCGCTGAACCATGCATCGCTGCGCCTGCGCCAGCAGGAGGATGTCATCCAGGAAAACAACCGGTTCCTGAACAGCCTGACGGATGCGCTCGGAGAGGGCGTCATCGCCACCGATGCCGAGGGGCGCTGCATCTTCATGAACGCCGAGGCTGAGCGACTGCTCGGCTGGCAGCGGGACGAGCTGATCGGCAAGGACGTCCATGAGACCATCCACTTCCAGACGGCGACTGGCATCCCGCTCGCGCGGGAAGAATGTCCGATGCATGCGTCGGTGGTCGTGCGCCACGTCTTCCGTTCCGATCTCGATGCCTTCACGCGCAAGGATGGCCGCCTGTTCCCGATCTCCGTCGTCTCGATGCCGATCTTCCAGGGAGACGTCTTCGTCGGTACGGTTGCAGCCTTCCAGGACATTACCGAGCGCAAGCGCGACGAGGATTTCCTGCTTGCGACGTCGTCGCGTCTGTCGGCACTGATCGAGAGCCTGCAGGCCTGCGTGCTGGTCGAGGACGAGCAGGGCAAGGTCGTGCTGACGAACCAGTTCTTCTGCGACACCTTCCGTCCTGGTTCGCTCACCAACGAACTGGTCGGCAGCCGGGCAGCAGAAGTCCTGCGCCAGTGCGGCAGCCTGATGCCATCGCCGACGGCGTTTGCCGACCTGCTTGAACGTCTGCTGCACGAACGAGCGCCGACGATGGCCATTGAATTGCCGCTTGCCGATGGCCGTGTCCTCGAACTGGACTTCGTGCCGATCTACCTGTTTCCGGCCATGCCGCAGGCGGAGGATTGCCGTGGGCACCTCTGGCTGTTCCGTGAGATCACCGAACGCAAGCAGGCGGAAATCGAGATCCGGCGAGCACGCGAAGCGGCCGAGCAGGCCAACAGCGCGAAGAGCGATTTCCTCGCCAACATGAGCCACGAAATCCGGACGCCGATGAACGGCGTCATCGGCATGACCGATCTCGCGCTGGAGACGAAGCTCACGGCGCAGCAGCGTGAATATCTCGAAATGGTGAAAACCTCGGCGGACGCATTGCTGGTGATCATCAACGACATCCTCGATTTCTCCAAGATCGAGGCGGGGAAGCTCGCCATCGAGCCGACGCCGTTCGACCTCTCCGCCATCGTCGAGGACGTGGGCGAGATCATGGCCGCC
>JAKJEY010000063.1 GCA_022705165.1 Pseudomonadota bacterium | reverse complement strand
TCGCTAGCCTCCGCACGCGCCAGCGTGAGCAGCTGGTTCACGAGGTGCGCGGCACGATCGACGCTGGTCGCGATCTGGCGCAGGGAATTCTTCAGTTCGGCAGGGTCGGATTCGCGCATCGCCAGTTGCGCCTGCGTTTTCAGACCGGTCAGCGGTGTCCGCATCTGGTGTGCGGCGTCGGCAATGAAGCGATGCTGTGCCTCCAGGTTGCCGCGCATCCGCTCAAGCATCGCATTGAAGGCGTCGATCAGCGGCTGCAGCTCCTCCGGCACGCGTCGCGTCCGGATCGGCGAGAGATCGTTCTCGGCCCGCGCCTCGATCCGCTCGCGCAGACGCGTCAGCGGCTGCAGGCCCTGCGAAAGGCCGAACCAGACGAGCACGACGGCCAGCGGAATGATCACGAACTGCGGCAGGATGACGCTGGCGATGATCTTGTTGGAAAGCTGGGAACGTTTCTCCAGCGTCTCGCCGACCTCGACCAGCAGCCACTTCTCGCGCGGCAGCGCGGGATCGCCGACATAGGTATAGGCCACCCGCAGATCCTGACCACCGACCTCGGCCTCGCGAAAATAGATTTCGCCGAGCTCGTCGGATTGATAGGCGAGGTCCTCGGCGACCCGCAGTTCGGTATCGCCGGCAAGCTTGACGCCCTTGCGGTTCACGATGTGGAAATAGACGCGATCGATCTCGTCGGCACGCAGCATCGCCCGTGCCGAGGCCGGCAGCGTGATGAGAGGCTTGCCGTTGGCGAACTTGACCTGACGGGCAATGGCATTGACGTTCTCGCGCAGTGCCTGATCGTAAGGGTAGGTGGCGACCGAGGAGGCGAAGTAGTGCGTCACCGCGATCGACAGCGGCCAGACGAACAGCAGGGGGGCGAGCATCCAGTCGAGGATCTCGCCGAAAAGCGAACGCTGGCCGTCAGGCGCTGCGGTTTTCTTGCGGTTTTTCAAGGCAGTAGCCGAGGCCGCGAACGGTGGCAATACGCACACCACCGGGCTCGAGTTTTTTCCTCAGGCGATGCACATAGACCTCGATGGCGTTGTGGCTGACCTCCTCGCCCCAGCCGCAGAGCTGGTCGACCAGCTGGTCCTTGCTGACGAGGCGACCGGAACGCGAGAGGAGCACTTCGAGCAGGCCGAGCTCGCGCGCGGAAAGATCCAGCGGCTCGCCGTCGATCAGCGCCACGCGACCCACCTGATCGTAGCTGAGCGGGCCGAACTGCACGGTCGGCGCAGCACCGCCGGAACGCCGCGTCAGCGCACGCACGCGCGCCTCCAGTTCAGGGAGTTCGAAGGGCTTGACCATGTAGTCGTCGGCGCCGAGGTCGAGGCCGCGCACGCGATCCTCGGTCCCGTCCATCGCGGTGAGGATGAGGACAGGCAGCGCACTGCCACGGGAACGCAGGCGCTTGAGCACTTCCAGGCCGGACAGCTTCGGCAGCCCAAGGTCGAGAATCAGAAGGTCGTAGGCCGTGGAAACCAGTGCGGTATCGGCTTCCATGCCGTTGGCCGCGCGATCGACCGCGTAACCGCTGCCGCGCAGGCTGCGGCAGAGACCGTCGGCAATGATGGAATCGTCTTCGGCAATCAGGATGCGCATCGGGAAAATGCTCGTGGGATTGTTTTTCGAACCGTGTTTGAAACAGTAAGGGTACTGTAAGCGTGAAACTATAACATCCGTTCCGCTGTTCTCCTTTTATGGTCTTGGAGCTCGCGGCTTCGGCGGCGGCTCAGGGGGCGGTTCGAACCTGCACCGAATAGCCCCCTACCTTCTTTTTCCCGCTCTATCCCCCTCCCGCTTCACCTCGCGCGTCGGCGCCCTCCCGCTTCTTCCGTTTTTCCCGCATCGCACTTGTTGCTGCCTGCGCACCCACACGCGCTGCCTTTCCGTCCTGTAAACGAAAAAACCCGGGCCGAAGCCCGGGTTTTCATGAAGCGAGAGTCGCTTAGTGACCGCTGGCGCCAGCAGCACCGACACCCGTTTCCGAGCGGATCTGCTGATCCGGATACAGGGCACGCTCCTTCTTGGCCTGTTCCGAGTTGTCGAGAACCGACACCAGCCAGATCGTGAAGAAGGCAGCCGACATCGAGAACAGCGCGGCGGAGTTGTACGGGAACCAGGCCGAGCCCTTCGGGTAATGCAGCACAGCTTCCCACACCGAGGCGGAACCGATGGTCAGCACCGAGGCGAGGATCAGGCCGACGAAGCCGCCGACAACCGCACCCCTGGTCGTGCAGTTCTTCCACAGCACCGACATGAACAGCACCGGGAAGTTGCCCGAGCAGGCGATCGTGAAGGCCAGCATCACCATGTAGGCAACGTTTTCCTTCTCGAAGGCGATGCCGAGGAAGATGGCCAGTGCGCCGAGGCACAGGGTAGCGATCTTCGACACGCGCAGTTCGTCAGCCGACGAGCAGTTGCCCTTCTTGATCACCGAGGCGTAGAGGTCATGCGACACGGCCGAAGCACCCGCCAGCGTCAGACCGGCAACCACCGCGAGAATCGTCGCGAAGGCCACGGCCGAGATGAAGCCGAGGAACAGGTCACCACCGACAGCCTTGGAGAGATGCACAGCAGCCATGTTGCCGCCGCCCTTCAGGCCCTTGGCGATTTCGCCGCCGACGTAGAACTCACCCGGGTTGGCGATCAGGTTGGTGATGGCGCCGAAACCGATGATGAAGGTCAGGATGTAGAAGTAGCCGATCCAGGTCGTCGCCCAGGCCACCGACTTGCGGGCTTCCTTGGCGTTCGGGACGGTGAAGAAGCGTTGCAGGATGTGCGGCAGGCCAGCGGTACCGAACATCAGGGCCATACCGACGGAGATCGCCGAGATCGGGTCCTTGATCAGGGCGCCCGGAGCCATGATGGCATCCTTCTTGGCGTGGACTTCAACAGCCTTGGCGAACAGGTTCTCCGGCGAGAAGCCGAACTGCAGCAGAACGCTTACCGCCATGAAGGTGGCACCACCCAGCAGCATGCAGGCCTTGATGATCTGCACCCAGGTCGTCGCGGTCATGCCGCCGAACAGCACGTACATCAGCATGATGATGCCGACCATGATTTCGGCGTAGATGTATTCCATGCCGAAAAGGATCTTGATCAGCTGACCGGCACCGACCATCTGCGCGATCATGTAGAACGCGACGACGACCAGCGACGAGAACGCTGCGAAGGTACGCACCGGGGTCTGCGCGAAGCGGTAGGCAGCCACGTCGGCGAACGTAAACTTGCCCAGGTTGCGCAGGCGCTCGGCCATCAGGAAGGTGATGATCGGCCAGCCGACCAGCCAGCCGATCGAGAAGATCAGGCCGTCGAAGCCGTTGGCGAACACCAGACCGGAAATACCCAGGAAGGACGCGGCGGACATGTAGTCGCCGGCGATCGCCAGGCCGTTCTGGAAGCCGGTGATGCCACCGCCGGCGGTGTAGAAGTCAGCCGCCGACTTGGTCTTGGCTGCCGCCCACTTGGTGATCCACAGCGTGCCCGCGACGAAGATCGCGAACATGATGATGGCCGTCGTGTTGATGTCCTGCTTCTGGGCCTGACCGAGGTCGGCACCTGCAGCGTAGGCGCCGCCGGCAACAGCCAGCGCGGCAACGGCAGCAATAATGTGCTTGATAGTCATATTATTTCGACGCTCCCTTGATGATTTCATTGGCTTCGTCATCGAACTCGCCGTTGGCACGACGGACGTAGATCCAGGTGATGATGATCGTGAACACGATCACGCCCACGCCGATCGGCACGCCGACGGTGGTGACGCCGGCGCCCATCTTCTGACCAAGGAATTCCTTGTTGAAGGCGACCAGCAGGATGAAGCCGTAGTAAGCCACGGCACCAAGGATGGTCATGATGACCGAGTAGCTGTTGCGCTTCGCGACGAACTTCAGGAACCTGGGGTCCGAGGCGATGTTGTTGCTGATTTGTTGTGACATCGAGTGCTCCTCTCTTTTGGTTTGAATCCCTACTCTGAGCCAGAGTACGCGGCGAACTTTACGGGGGGGTTCTTACGTAAGTCTTACATCACGCAAGATTTCGTCACATTTCGTCACGGGGCGCCACGTAAGTAGTTTCCACATGGCGGAAATACGCTTCGCATCAATTACTTGGTGCTAGAATTCCGAATCCTCAAATGTCTGACAACTTGACCGGAGACGCTTCCATGTCGCACTTCCAACCCGAGGCCGCACGATGCTGAGCGCAATGATCGTGATTTTTGTCATCGCCTACGCGGCGATCGCGCTCGAGCACCCGCTCAAGATCAACAAGTCCGCCTCGGCGCTCGTCGGCGCCGGCCTGCTGTGGACGATCTATGCCCTCGGCACGAGCGATCATCACGTCATCACCCACCAGCTCGGCGAATCACTGATGGGTACTGCGCAGATCGCCTTCTTCCTGATGGGGGCGATGACGATCGTCGAGGTCGTGGATGCGCACAACGGTTTCGAAGTCATCACCAAGCGCATCCGCGCCACCCAGCTTTCCTCGCTGATGTGGCTGGTCGGCTTCGTCACCTTCTTCCTCTCCGCCATCCTCGACAACCTGACGACGACCATCGTCATGATCTCGCTGATGCGCAAGATTCTCGCCAAGCACGACGACCGCCTGTTCTTCGCCGGCATCATCGTCATTGCCGCCAATGCCGGCGGCGCCTGGACACCGATCGGCGACGTGACGACGACGATGCTGTGGATCGGCGGCCAGGTCACCTCGCTGAACATCATGGAATCCGTATTCCTGCCGTCCATCGTCTGCCTGCTCGTACCACTCGGCGTCACCGCCTATGTATTGCGCGGTCAGCCGGTCGTCTCGCCCGAGCACATCGAGACGGATCACGGCCTGAAGACATCGGAGTTCGAGAAAAACGTCATGTTCTGCCTCGGGCTCGGCATCCTCGTTGCGGTGCCGGTCTTCAAGACGGTGACGCACCTGCCGCCGTTCCTGGGAATTCTTTTCGGTCTTGGCATCCTGTGGCTGGTCGGCGATCTCATCCACCGCAAGAAAGAGGATGAATTCAAGCAGCACCTGACGCTGGCGCACGCCCTTTCCCGCATCGACATGAGTTCGCTGGTCTTCTTCGTCGGCATCCTGCTCGCCGTCGCCACGCTGGAACACACGCACATCCTGTCCGATCTGGCGAAATCGCTCGATCAGAGCATCGGCCGGCTGGACGTCATCGTCATCGTCATCGGCATGGTCAGCGCCATCGTCGACAACGTGCCGCTGGTCGCCGCCGCCATGGGCATGTATGACCTGAAGACCTACCCCACCGACCATTTCCTCTGGGAATTCCTGGCCTACTGTGCCGGCACGGGCGGCTCGATCCTCATCATCGGGTCGGCCGCCGGCGTCGCTGCGATGGGCCTCGAGAAGATCCACTTCTTCTGGTACGTGAAGAAGATCAGCGGGCTGGCGCTGATCGGCTACCTGGCCGGCGCTGGCGTTTACATCCTGCAATTCAAGTTGCTGGGCTGACGCTCCACTTTTCCGGCAACGACATCGTCGCCGCCGGAGGACGAAAAAAAACCGCGGCCGAAACCGCGGTTTTTTGTTGGCTCAGCGCCGGACGGGAGATTACATCCCCATGTCCATGCCGCCCATGCCACCCATGCCGCCCATGCCCGGCATGCCGCCGGCAGCCGGCTTGTCTTCGACCAGCTCAGCGACCATGCAGTCGGTGGTAAGCATCAGGCCGGCAACGGAAGCAGCGTTCTGCAGTGCCGAACGGGTGACCTTGGTCGGATCGAGAACACCCATTTCGACCATGTCGCCGTAGGTGCCGTTGGCGGCGTTAAAGCCGAAGTTGCCCTTGCCCTTGACCACTTCATTGACGACCACCGACGGCTCGTCACCTGCATTGGCGACGATCTCGCGCAGCGGCTGTTCCATGGCGCGCAGGACGATCTTGATGCCGGCGTCCTGGTCGTGGTTGTCACCCTTGAGGGTACCCACCAGTGCAGCGCGGGCACGCAGCAGCGCAACGCCGCCGCCAGGAACGATGCCTTCTTCAACGGCGGCACGCGTGGCGTGCAGCGCGTCTTCGACGCGGGCCTTCTTTTCCTTCATTTCCACTTCGGTGGCAGCACCGACCTTGATGACGGCCACGCCGCCGGCCAGCTTGGCCACGCGCTCCTGCAGCTTCTCGCGGTCGTAGTCCGAGGAGGTTTCTTCGATCTGCGCCTTGATCTGCGCGACGCGACCCTGGATGTCGTCCTTGGAGCCAGCGCCATCAACGATGGTGGTGTTTTCCTTGGCGATCTCGACGCGCTTGGCCTGGCCCAGATCCTTCAGGGTGGCCTTCTCGAGGGTCAAGCCGGTCTCTTCCGAGATGACGACGCCGCCGGTCAGGATGGCGATGTCTTCCAGCATGGCCTTGCGACGGTCACCGAAGCCCGGGGCCTTGACGGCAACGGTCTTCAGGATGCCGCGGATGTTGTTGACCACCAGGGTGGCCAGCGCTTCACCTTCGACGTCCTCGGCGATGATCAGCAGCGGACGGCCGGCCTTGGCGACTTGTTCCAGCACCGGCAGCAGGTCGCGGATGTTCGAGATCTTCTTGTCGAAGAGCAGGACGAACGGGTTGTCGAGCAGGGCGATCTGCTTTTCCGGGTTGTTGATGAAGTACGGCGACAGGTAGCCGCGGTCGAACTGCATGCCTTCGACGACGTCGAGTTCGTTCTGCAGCGACTTGCCGTCTTCAACGGTGATCACGCCTTCCTTGCCGACCTTCTCCATGGCTTGGGCGATGATGTCGCCGATCGAGGCATCGGAGTTGGCGGAAATCGAGCCGACCTGGGCGATTTCCTTGTTGGTCGTGCACGGCTTGGAGATCTTCTTCAGTTCTTCGATGGTGGCGACGACGGCCTTGTCGATGCCACGCTTCAGGTCCATCGGGTTCATGCCGGCGGCAACGTACTTCATGCCTTCGCGGACGATCGACTGGGCCAGCACGGTGGCGGTGGTGGTGCCGTCACCGGCGATGTCGGAGGTCTTCGAGGCGACTTCCTTGACCATCTGGGCGCCCATGTTGGCGAACTTGTCCTTCAGTTCGATTTCCTTGGCGACGGAAACGCCGTCCTTGGTCACCGTCGGGGCGCCGAACGAGCGCTCCAGAACGACGTTGCGGCCCTTCGGACCGAGGGTCACCTTGACCGCGTCGGCCAGGATGTTGATGCCCTCGACCATGCGCGAGCGGGCGGAATCACCGAATTTGACTTCTTTGGCTGCCATTTATGTTTCTCCTGAATTCTGTTGATGGGTCGGGTGAAGGTGATCCGCGGATCAGGCCTCGACGACGCCCATGATGTCTTCTTCGCGCATGACCAGCAGTTCCTGGCCATCGACCTTGACGCCCTGGCCGGCATACTTGCCGAACAGCACGCGGTCACCCACCTTCACGTCGACGGCGATGTGCTTGCCGTTTTCATCGCGCTTGCCCGGGCCCACGGCCAGGACTTCGCCCTGATCCGGCTTCTCGCCGGCGGAATCGGGGATGACGATGCCGGAAGCAGTGGTGCGCTCGGCGTCGATACGCTTGACGATGACTCGATCGTGCAAAGGACGGATTTTCATTCGGTTCTCCTTGGATTAAAGCGATAGTGATTGCTAACAAATAGCTGTCTTGGCACAAGGCCACGAAAAGGTCAGCACTGGATTCAAAACAGAAGGTGTTAGCACTCATGGCCAACGAGTGCTAATAATAGTGGTGCCCCACGCCGATTTCAAGGGTAGGTGAGAAGGTTTTTTGTGCGCCCGCGGCGCGCCGGGGCAAATTTCCCCGCTTCAGCGGTTGTCGGCGTTGCGCGTCGCGTTGGCGGGCAACCACTCCGGCAGTTCGCGGCCGGCAGCGTTGTCGACGATGTACTGGCGGATCAGCTTGCGCACGACCTGGGAGGGTGTCAGGTCCTGTTGAGCGCAGATTTCATCAAACAGCGCCTTCTTGCGCGGATCAATGAGAATCGTCAGACGTGCGGTACGATTTTCCATGAATTGGCTTTTCATAACGACATGATGTTAATCAAATTGTAATTGCAGGATCAATCGAAGTAAATATAATCCTCATCACGTCACATCGCTGTGACCCTCTCCTCATGAGGCGCAACCCATTCAGTTGCATGACAGGTCGTCATGGCTTCGTGAGTTCATCGGCACCCGTTGCGGGTGCCGTTTTTTTGCTGACAGGCCCCAGACAGGTGTTTTTTCCCCCGTTACCGCCGGAGACATCCGCCCCTCCCTGCTCAGCCCCCTTCTTCGGCGGCATCGTCACGCCCCTGGGCACCGCTTTCGAGCAGGCAGTCGCGCGCTTGCTGGATGAAGCCGGCGTCGCCGCCGTGGTGCATAGCCAGGAAGATGGCGATGCCCGGCGTTATTCGCTGCGGCCCGAGTACGCGCAGCGCTGGCTGCCGGACGACGATTCGCTCGGACTCCGGCAGCGGCTGTTGGCGGCCGGCACGGCCGAACACGAACTGCTGCAGCGCGAAATCGTTCTCAGCCTGCTGCACAGCCCGGTGCCCTACGTGTTCTATTGCCCGGAAGGCCCCGCCGCCGCGGTACGTGTGCGGCGCCATATCGTCGAGGCGGCCCGGGTGACCGCGCTCAGCTTCGATACCGATGCTGCGGAACGGCCGAGCGAAGCCTGGCGCTACGACGAGACCACCGGCTTCACCGTGCTGCCGGGCGTGCCACTGATCGACGCCCTGACCCGGGCGACACAACCGACGAACGGCAGGCGATATGCTTTCTCCTGCTACCGTGCCACCGAATACGTCATCCTGCTCGGGCTCGCCCGCGAACTGGCAGCACACAACCCGGACCGGCTGGCAATGCTGCAACGACAGTGGGAAACCCGCGCCATCATGTCGCGCGAGTTCCACGACACATTTCTGGACGAGCACGGCAGCAACGAGGCGCCGCTGCCGCCCCGATTCTACACGCCGGGCGACCGCGTCTGGTTCCGCAACCCCGACGAGGCATCATCCGATGCCACCGGCTACGAGGGCTCGTGGGTGTTCTACCTGGGCGGCGGACTGTTCAGCAATTTCTGGCACCCCGAGCGCCCCTACACGCTGGAAGACAAATGTCTGGAAATCTTCCACTGGCGTCATGGCCTGTACCATGACGACGCGGGCGAGTCCTGCATCGACGAAGACAGGGTCGAGCGCCGGATCGCGGAGTCGCATGCGCGACCGGACGAGCGGGACGCCATCCTTGCCCGCATGTTCCGACTACGCGACCTCGCCGGCACCTACGCCGATGGCGGCTGCATCGACCGGACGCGGGAGCACCCGCGCTGCACATGCCCGACCGCCCCCGCAAGCGCATGACAACTGCCTTGCATTATCATTTGATTAGTATTTACAAATCATTGTAAAGAAATAGAATGCGTCGCTCACTCTGCGAGCGACCGCCATGCGCATCATTTTCCGCCCCAAGCTCCTCGAATGCCTGCCGAACTACTCGCGCGCGCAGTTCGGCAAGGACCTCGCTTCGGGCATCACCGTCGGCGTTCTCGCCCTGCCGCTGGCCATGGCCTTCGCCATCGCCAGCGGATGTTCCCCGACCGCCGGCATCTGGACCGCCATCGTCGCCGGCCTGCTGACCTCGCTCTTCGGCGGCTCGCGCGTGCAGATCGGCGGCCCCACCGGCGCCTTCATCCCGATCGTCTACGGCATCGTCGCCGCCCACGGCTTCGTGAACCTGCTCGGCGCGACCATGCTGGCCGGCGCGTTCCTGCTGGCGATGGGCATCGCTCGCATGGGACAGCTGATCCGCTTCATCCCGGTCACCGTCGTCATCGGCTTCACCAACGGTATCGCGGTCGTCATCTTCATGGCGCAGATCAAGGATTTCTTCGGCCTGAAGATCGACAACCTGCCGGCTGAATTCTTCGCCCGTATCAAGACCCTCGCCGCCAACGCCCACACCATCGACCTGCCGACGCTCGGCCTCGCCGTCGGCTGCCTGATCTTCCTGCTCTCCTACAATCGCCTTGCGCAGCGTCTCGCACTGTTGCGCCGGGCACCGGGGCCGCTCGCCGTCCTCGTCGTGGGAACGCTCGTGGCATGGCTCTTCGAACTCCCGGTCGAAACCATCGGCAGCCGCTTCAACGGCATCCCGCAGGAACTGCCCGCCTTCGGGCTCCCTGCGCTTTCGATCCATGATTTCGGCAAGCTGATCTCGCCGGCGATCACCATCGCGCTGCTTGGTGCCATCGAATCGCTGCTCTCGGCACGCGTCGCCGACAGCCAGATCGACGACCGCCACGACCCGAACCAGGAACTGATCGCACAGGGGCTCTCCAACCTCGCCGCGCCGCTCTTCGGCGGCTTTGCGGCCACCGGCGCCATCGCCCGCACGACGACCAACGTCAGGACCGGCGGCCGCACGCCTATCGCCGGCATCCTGCACGCGCTGGTGCTGCTGGCCATCGTCCTCGTCGCTGCACCGCTGGCCGCCTACGTACCGCTGGCGACACTGTCCGCCATCGTCATGGTCGTCGCGATCAACATGGGCGAATGGCATGAATTCGCCGAACTGCGCCGCTACTCGTACAACTATCGCGTCATCCTGCTCGCCACCTTCTTCGTCACGGTACTCTTCGACCTGACCATCGCCGTCGAGCTGGGCATGGTGCTGGCAAGCCTGTTCTTCATCTACCGCATGTCGGAACTGACGCGCATCGAACGCATGCCGCTCGATGACGAGGCCCACGAGCCGCGCTTCATCTACCCCGACGGAACGATGCGCGTCGCCGCCTGGCAACTCTACGGCTCGCTTTTCTTCGGCGCGGTGAATAAGCTGGAGGAACTGCTCGATCCGAAGGCCGGCCACCCCGAGGTGGTGATCCTCGACATGACCCGGCTGGTGCAGCTCGACACGACCGGCCTGGAAGGCCTCGAGAACCTGCGCGACAAGCTGCAGAAGCGCGGCTGCACGCTGCTCGTGTGCGGCCTCAACAGCCAGCCCGGATCGCTGCTGCGGCGCTCCGGCTTCCTCGAGCATGTCGGCGACAACAACGTCGCCCCGGACATCGAGAAGGCGCTGGAGCGCGCCTACGTGCTGCTGCCCAACCTGATGGGCGACGACGAGGAGTACTGAACATGAGTCTCGACCTGCTGATCTTCGCCACGTTCATCCCGGTGGTCATCGTGCTGGTGGCAATGGCTGCCCG
>JAKJEY010000062.1 GCA_022705165.1 Pseudomonadota bacterium | reverse complement strand
ATTTCGGGGCGTTTGCCGGTGATATCGGCCGCTTGTCGCGAATCGTTACCTTGAACAACCTTTCCATTACTTCTCAACAGAAAGACGGAACCATGGTTCTGGACGCTGTGACGAAGACGTTCCGCTATCTTGACGAAGAGGAGCTTGCACGCCAGCGCAAAGCTGCTGCAGATGCCAAGAAGGGGGGTAAGAAGTGATTGCCAGTCGAGTGCTTTCCGTGGCGCTTGCGGCAATTGTTGTCGCGGCCTGTAGCGGTGGGGGGCAGGAAGAGTTGCAGCAATGGATGAAGGAGGAGACCAAGGATTTTCGTGGTCGAATCCCGCCTCTGCCGAAGGTCAAGCCTTACGAGCCGGTTGCCTACGATGCTGCCGGAATTGTTGATCCCTTCAATCAGCGCAAGATGGCCGTCGAGGCCAAGCAGCAGGGTGGAACAGGCTTGCGTCCCGACCTGGACAGGGCGAAGGAACCTCTGGAAGCCTACCCTCTGGAGTCAATCAAGTTCGTGGGCTCTTTGACGAAGAACCGGCAAACGCACGCGATTGTTTCAGTGGATGGGGCCTTGCAGCAGGTCAGGGCAGGAAACTATATGGGCCAGAATTTTGGGGTTATTACGAAAATTTCAGAGACGGAGATGTCCTTGCGCGAGTTGGTGCAAGACCCGTCCGGAGATTGGGTCGAGCGGACAAGCACGCTGCAATTGCAGGCCAAGGAGGGTAAATGATGGGGTTCAATAGAAAATACTTGCTCGCCTTGTTGGGGGGTCTGCTGTTCTCTGGCACGCTGTTTGCGCAGGATGCCAAGCCGTCTGCGAACGAGATTCAGTCGATCAATGTTGCACAGCAGGGCGGCAGCGTGATGGTCAAGCTATCGCTGAAGGAGCCGCTGACTGCGGTCCCGGCGAGTTTCAGCGTGGCCAACCCGGCGCGACTGGCCATTGACTTTCCGGCGACGGCAAATGCCATCGGCCGTAACAGCCAGACCTTCAACGAAGGTTTGCTGCGCAGCGTGAATCTGGTCCAGACGCCTGAAAAGACGCGCCTGGTGATGAACCTGAATCAGTCCTCGGCATCTGAAATCCGGCTCGACGGCAAGGATCTCTTGATCTCCTTGTCGGCGGCTGTTGCTGTTGACCCGGTCAAGGGCAAGGTTACTCATTTTGCCGAGGCGAAACCGACCGCGGACCAGCATGCCATCCGTGACATCGGATTCCGTCGTGGCAAGGATGGCGAGGCTCGTGTGATCGTCGAGCTGACCGATGCGACAACCGGTATCGATATTCGACAGCAGGGCGCGCAGTTGCTGGTCGACTTCGCGAAGACCGCGCTGCCTGACCATCTCAAGCGCAAGATGGACGTCACCGATTTTGCCACGCCGGTAACTTCCGTAACCGCCACACAGCAAGGGGCTGGTGCGCGCTTGTCCATCGTGCCTAAGGGCCTCTGGGAACATAACGCCTATCAGACGGAAAACCAGTTCGTGATCGAGGTCAAACCGATCATCGAGAATCCGAACAAGCTGGTGCAGGGTAGTCGCGGCGGGTACCAGGGCGAAAAACTGTCGCTCAATTTCCAGAACGTCGATGTTCGTCGCCTGCTGCAGGTCATTGGTGAATTCACCGGCATGAATATGGTCGTCAGTGATTCTGTCGGCGGTAATCTGACATTGATCCTGAAGGACGTGCCGTGGGACCAAGCGCTTGACATCATCCTTCAGCAGCGTGGCCTGGATATGCGCAAGAATGGCAATGTGATTCTTGTGGCGCCCCGCGATGAAATCGCTACGAAGGAAAAGCTGGAATTCGAGTCGCGCCAGCAAATCGGCGATCTGGAGCCTGTGCGGACCGAAAGCTTCCAGTTGAATTATCAGAAGGCGGATGCAGTCCAGAAGCTGCTGACCGACCAGAACCAGCGGATGCTCTCGAAGCGTGGCAGTGCCGTCGTCGATGCCCGCACGAACATGCTGTTCGTTCAGGACACGCCCTCGCGCCTCGAGGACGTCCGGGTGTTGATCGCGAAGATCGATGTCCCGGTGCGCCAGGTGTTGATCGAGGCACGTATCGTCGAAGCGTCGGATAGCTTCAGCAAGGACCTCGGGGTTCGCTTGGGATGGAACATGGCGAGTAACCAGGCGGCGGCTTTTGATGTCCAGAAATCCGGCCAGTTCGTCGTTGGCGCTGGTCTCGGGACGACTGGCCAGGCAACGACGGGTACCGCTGGTTCGAACATCTCCGTTCCCTTGGGCCAGAACGTCAACCTGCCGGCCAATCCGCGTTCAGGCCAGGCGGGCCAGATGTCGTTCGTGCTGTTTGATAGTGGCAGAAGCCAGTTCCTCAGCCTTGAGGTCAGCGCGCTGGAAGCTGACGGTCGCGGCAAGGTCGTCTCCAGCCCCCGTGTCGTTACGGCCGATCAGGTCGAGGCGTTGATCGAGCAGGGCGTGGAAATTCCCTACCAGCAAGCCACGAGTTCCGGGGCTACTTCCGTATCGTTCCGCAAGGCGAATCTGGCGCTGAAAGTGAAGCCCCAAATCACGCCGGACGGAAAAATCACGATGACCCTTGACGTCAACAAGGACACGCCGAATACCCGTCTGACCACGGGTGCCGGCGTGGCGATCGATACCAAGCACGTCAAGACAGAAGTGCTGGTCGAGAACGGCGGAACGGTCGTCATTGGCGGCATCTACCAGCAAGAATCGCGTGAAACGACCAACCGCATTCCCTTCTTCGGAGAGTTGCCGTATCTCGGCTGGCTGTTCAAGAACACCCAGAAGACGGACGACAAGACGGAGTTGCTGGTGTTCATCACCCCCAAGATCATCAGCGAAAGCCTGACTGTTCGCTGATCGGGGATCCCGTTTGAGAAAGGCCGGCAATGCCGGCCTTTTCTTTTCCTGCGCTAAAATACCGCCGTGCAAGCGAAATGCAAAAACATCTATCTCGTCGGCCTCATGGGCGCAGGCAAAACAACTGTTGGCCGCACTCTGGCCAAGCGCCTCGGCTGGCAATTTTTTGATTCCGACCACGAAATTGCGGCGCGGACCGGGGTTTCGATCCCGACGATCTTCGAAATCGAAGGGGAAGCCGGTTTTCGCAGGCGCGAAAGCCTGATGATCGAGGAGCTTGCCGGATTGAACAACATCGTCCTCGCGACGGGCGGAGGCGCGGTACTCGCCGAGCATAATCGCGAATGCCTGAGAAGAAGTGGCCTCGTCGTTTATCTCTGCGCATCTCCCATGCAACTGTTCGAGCGCACCCGGCACGATCGCAATCGACCCCTGCTGCAGGTTCCGGATCCGTTGGGGCGATTGAAGGAGCTGCTTGCCGAGAGGGGGCCCCTGTACGAGGAACTGGCGGACATCGTGATCGATGGAAACCGCGGCAACGCCACTTCTGCAATACAGCAGATCATGTGTGAAATGGACAAGCGATGCAGTCATTGAAGGTGGAACTCGGCAGCCGCAGTTACCCGATTCATGTCGGCCCGGGATTGCTGGACAGAGCCGAGTTGATCGTCCCGCATCTGCAGCGACGCAAGGCGCTGGTGGTGACCAACACGACAGTTGCACCACTTTATCTGGATCGTGTCGTGCATGCGCTTCAGCGCGCCGGGATTACCTGCCTGTCGTGTGAACTCCCCGATGGCGAACAGTACAAGGACTGGGTAACGCTCAATCAGATCTTCGATGCCCTCTTGTCGAACCGCTGCGAACGCGGGACGACCCTGATCGCTTTGGGGGGCGGAGTCATCGGCGATATGGGAGGCTTCGCAGCAGCCTGCTATCAGCGTGGCATGCCGTTCATCCAGATTCCGACGACCCTGCTGTCGCAGGTCGATTCGTCCGTCGGCGGCAAGACGGCGATCAACCATCCCCTTGGCAAGAACATGATCGGCGCCTTCTACCAGCCGAAGCTGGTTCTCGCCGATACGGACACCCTCGCTACGCTGCCCGACCGGGAGCTCTCTGCCGGGCTCGCGGAGGTCATCAAATACGGACTGATCCGGGATCTGCCATTTCTCGATTGGCTGGAAAACAATCTGGAACGGCTCCTTGCGCGCGAACAGGATGCGCTCATCCATGCGATCCACCGCTCCTGTACCAACAAAGCGGAGGTCGTTGCGGCCGATGAACGCGAGACAGGCGAGCGAGCGCTGCTCAATCTCGGGCACACCTTCGGCCATGCGATCGAAACCGGCCTTGGTTACGGTGAATGGCTGCATGGCGAGGCCGTTGCTGCCGGCACGATGATGGCTGCAGAGCTGTCGGCTGCAATGGGGCTGATTGCCGGCGCGGACGTGCAGCGAATCGAGCGACTGCTGTTGCGCGCAAAGCTGCCTGTGGCCGGTGCTTCAATGCCGGTCGATCGCTATCTGGATCTCATGCGCCACGACAAGAAGGTGGACGACGGACGCCTTCGCCTCGTCCTCCTGGAGTCGGTGGGACGTGCATTCATCAGCGACGCGGCGAACGACGGGCAGATTGCCGCCGCGATCACGGCGCGAATACCGAAGTGACACAGCGCGCCCCGTATGCTGCCTGTGAAGACCGTTCGCGCGGTCGTCGCCACGAGGAGGCGCGGCCGTCGATGCGCGGGGACTTCCAGCGCGATCGTGATCGCATCGTGCATTCGACCGCGTTCCGGCGGCTGGAATACAAAACACAGGTCTTCGTCAATCACGAAGGCGATCTCTTCCGAACGCGCCTGACGCACAGCATCGAGGTGGCGCAGATCGCGCGTGGCATCTGCCGGGCGCTGGGGTTGAACGAAGATCTCGCTGAAGCTGTGTCGCTGGCGCACGATCTCGGTCATACCCCTTTCGGGCACGCCGGGCAGGATGCGCTGCATGACTGCATGCGCGAACACGGTGGCTTCGAGCACAATCTGCAGAGCCTGCGCATTGTCGACAAGCTTGAGGAGCGTTATGCGGCCTTCAATGGCCTGAACCTCTGCTTCGAGACCCGGGAGGGCATCGTCAAGCACTGTTCGCTGGAGAATGCCCGCCAGCTGGGCGATGTTGGCGAGCGCTTCCTTGACGGTCGCCAGCCGACCTTGGAGGCGCAGGTTTGCAACCTTGCTGACGAGATTGCATACAACAACCATGATGTGGACGATGGTCTGCGCTCGGGGCTGATCACACTGGAGCAATTGCGCGAAGTCAGACTGTTTGCGCGCCATATAGCACTGGTCGAAGCGCAATATCCTGATCTCCGTGACCGTCGCCTGATCCACGAAACTGTCCGGCGCATGATCAACACCCTCGTGTGCGATCTCGTAGAAACCACGGCCGCCAATGTCTCAAAGCATGCCCCGGCAGATATCGACGCGCTGCGCCGGTGTCCGCCGCTGGCAGCATTTTCGCCGGAACTGGTGGAAGAAAATCGCGAGTTGAAGCGTTTCCTGCGCGTGAACCTTTACCGGCACTATCAGGTGTTGCGCATGACCAGTAAGGCACGGCGCATCATCGGCGACCTGTTTGGTGCTTTCATTGCAGATCCCCGCCTGCTGCCGCCGCAGTACCAGCGCGCCGAGAATCAGCCGCGCTCGGTGGCTGACTACATCGCCGGCATGACCGATCGCTATGCAATGAAGGAACACCGGCGCCTGTTCGCGGTCGGAGAGATCTGACGCCGCTCGCTCGCATTGCCCTGTGCGCCAATTTGGTGCGCCGCAACACCTTGAACCCGCACGGGTTTCCCTGTATATTCCGCAGTCGCCCCAAATTTTCCCCAAGCCGGCACCGCGCCGGCTTTTTTGCCGTCTGGCGCGTCGGCAAGTGCCGTGCCGCGCCTTGATTTATTAAGGAACCAAGCGTGATGGAAAACGCTGTGCAGCAGGCATTACCTGACCGGCAGGGTCTGTACGACCCGGCCAACGAACACGACGCCTGTGGCGTGGGTTTCGTTGCCCATGTCAAAGGCCAGAAAAGCCACTCGATCGTCGAGCAGGGCCTGCTGATCCTCAAAAACCTGGATCACCGCGGTGCTGTCGGTGCCGACCCGCTGATGGGTGACGGTGCCGGTCTGCTGATCCAGATTCCCGACCAGTTTTTCCGTGAAGAGATGGCGAAGCAGGGTGTTACCCTGCCGCCGGCCGGCGAGTACGGTGTCGGCATGTGCTTCCTGCCGCAGGAGAACGCCAGCCGCGTCGCCTGCGAAGAGGAAATCGAGCGTTCCGTCAAAGCCGAAGGCCAGGTCCTCCTCGGCTGGCGCGACGTGCCGGTCTCGCGCACGATGCCGATGTCGCCGACGGTCAAGGCCGCCGAGCCAGTGATCCGCCAGATCTTCGTCGGCCGTGGCCCGGACGTCTTCGTCACCGATGCGCTTGAGCGCAAGCTTTACGTCATCCGCCGCCACTCCGGCAACGCCATCAAGTCGCTCAAGCTCGAACACAGCAAGGAGTTCTACGTCACCTCCTTCTCGGCGCGCACCATCGTCTACAAGGGGCTGCTGCTGGCCGACCAGGTCGGCGAGTACTTCCTCGACCTGCAGGATGCCCGCTGCACTTCGGCACTGGCACTGGTGCACCAGCGTTTCTCGACCAACACCTTCCCGAGCTGGCACCTCGCCCACCCGTTCCGCATGATTGCGCACAACGGCGAGATCAACACGTTGCAGGGCAACGTCAACTGGTTCAAGGCGCGCGAGAAGGCGATCTCCTCGCCGATCCTCGGTGACGACCTCGACAAGATCTGGCCGCTGCACTATCCCGGCCAATCCGACTCGGCCTCGTTCGACAACGCGCTCGAACTGCTGGTCATGGGCGGCTACTCGATGGCCCAGGCGATGATGCTGATGATCCCGGAAGCCTGGGAAAAGCACACGACCATGGACGAGAAGCGTCGCGCCTTCTACGAATACCATGCCGCCATGATGGAGCCGTGGGACGGCCCGGCCGCCGTGGCTTTTACCGACGGCCGCCAGATCGGTGCCACGCTCGACCGCAACGGCCTGCGTCCGGCGCGCTATCTGGTGACCGACGACGACCTCGTCGTCATGGCCTCGGAATCCGGCGTGCTGCCGATCCCCGAGAAGAAGATCGTCAAGAAGTGGCGCCTGCAACCGGGCAAGATGTTCCTGATCGACATGGATCAGGGCCGGATCATCGACGACAAGGAACTCAAGGATTCGCTCGCCAACGCCAAGCCGTACCGCGAGTGGATCGAGAAGATCCGCATCAAGCTGGACGAGCTGCCGGTCGTCTCGGAGTCGAAGGAAGATTCCGCTGCGTCGCTGCTCGACCGCCAGCAGGCATTCGGCTACTCGCAGGAGGACATCAAGTTCATCCTCGAGCCGATGGCGGCCAACGGCGAAGAAGCCACCGGCTCAATGGGCAATGATTCGGCACTGCCGGTGCTGTCGTCCAAGGACAAGGTCTTCTACAACTACTTCAAGCAGCTGTTCGCGCAGGTCACGAACCCGCCGATCGACCCGATCCGTGAGGAACTGGTCATGTCGGTTGTCTCCTTCGTCGGTCCGAAGCCGAACCTGCTCAACGTCTCGGATATCAACCCGCCGATCCGCCTGGAAGTCTCGCAGCCGGTGCTGTCGTTCGACGACATCCAGAAGGTGCGCCACATCGAGAAGTACACCGGCGGCAAGTTCCGCTCGTTCGAACTGGACATCTGCTACCCGGTTGCCTGGGGCAAGGAAGGCGTCGAAGCGCGTCTCGCCTCGCTCGTCTCGCACGCCGAAGACGCCGTGCGTTCGGGCGCGAACATCCTGATCATCTCCGATCGCAAACTGGATGCCGACTGCGTCGCCATCCCGGCGCTGCTCGCCACCTCGGCCGTGCATCAGCATCTGGTCAAGGAAGGCCTGCGCACCTCGACTGGTCTCGTCGTCGAAACCGGTTCGGCACGTGAAGTGCATCACTTCGCGCTGCTCGGCGGTTACGGTGCAGAAGCCGTGCATCCGTATCTGGCACTCGAGACGCTGCGCGAGCTCGCACATGGCGATGCCGAGAAGGCTGCCAAGTTCGAGAAGAACTTCATCAAGGCTGTCAGCAAGGGGCTGTGCAAGGTCATGTCCAAGATGGGCATCTCGACCTACATGTCCTACACCGGCTCGCAGATCTTCGAAGCCATCGGCCTGAAGAAGGACTTCGTCGAGAAGTACTTCACCGGCACGCCGTCGAACATCGAGGGCATCGGCGTTTTCGAAGTCGCCGAAGAAGCCATCCGCACGCACAAGAAGGCCTTCAGCGCTGACCCGGTGCTGGCCGACATGCTGGAAGCTGGCGGCGAGTACGCCTACCGCGTCCGTGGCGAAGACCACATGTGGACGCCGGATGCGATCGCGAAGCTGCAGCACGCGACGCGTTCGGGCGAAGCGAAGACCTACAAGGAATACGCCGCGATCATCAACGACCAGAGCAAGCGCCACCTGACGCTGCGCGGCCTGTTCGAATTCCGCAAGGCAGCCACACCGGTGCCGCTGGAGGAAGTCGAGTCGGCCAAGGAAATCGTCAAGCGCTTCGCCACCGGCGCCATGTCGCTCGGCTCGATCTCGACCGAAGCGCACACGACGCTGGCGATTGCCATGAACCGCATCGGCGGCAAATCGAACACCGGCGAAGGTGGTGAGGATGCCAAGCGCTTCCAGCCGCTCAAGGCTGGCCAGAAGCTGTCGGATGTCGTTGGTGCCTCGCGCATCGAGCGCGACTACGAATTCAAGGAAGGCGACTCGCTGCGCTCGGCGATCAAGCAGGTCGCTTCGGGCCGTTTCGGTGTCACCACTGAATACCTGGTCAATGCCGACCAGATCCAGATCAAGATGGCGCAGGGCGCGAAGCCCGGTGAGGGCGGCCAGCTGCCCGGCGGAAAGGTCTCGGAATACATTGGCTTCCTGCGCCACTCGGTGCCGGGCGTGATGCTGATCTCGCCGCCGCCGCACCACGACATCTATTCGATCGAGGATCTGGCGCAGCTGATCCATGACCTGAAAAACGCCAACCCGGTGGCCAGCATCTCCGTCAAGCTGGTGTCCGAGGTCGGTGTCGGTACCGTCGCCGCCGGCGTCTCCAAGGCCAAGGCCGACCACGTGGTTATCGCCGGCTACGACGGCGGCACTGGTGCTTCGCCGCTGTCGTCGATCAAGCACGCTGGCACGCCGTGGGAACTGGGCCTCGCCGAAACGCAGCAGACCCTGGTGTTGAACCAGCTGCGCGGCCGTATTCGCGTGCAGGTCGATGGCCAGATGAAGACCGGCCGTGACGTCGTTATCGGCGCGCTGCTCGGTGCCGACGAATTCGGCTTCGCTACCGCACCGCTGGTCGTCGAGGGCTGCATCATGATGCGCAAGTGCCATCTGAATACCTGCCCGGTCGGCGTCGCCACTCAGGACCCGGTGCTGCGCCAGCGCTTCTCCGGCCAGCCCGAACACGTGGTGAACTACTTCTTCTTCATCGCCGACGAAGTGCGCGCCATCATGGCCGAGCTGGGCATTCGCAAGTTCGACGACCTGATCGGCCGTTCCGACCTGCTCGACATGCGTGCCGGCATCGAACACTGGAAGGCGAAGGGTCTCGATTTCTCGAAGATCTTCCACCAGCCGGCCGTGCCAGCCAGCGTGCCGCGCCTGCATGCCGAAACGCAGGATCACGGTCTCTCGAAGGCGCTCGACCTGAAGTTCATCGAACTGGCCAAGCCGGCCCTCGAAAAGGGCCAGAAGGTCACCATCGAGCTGCCGATCAAGAACGTGAACCGCACCGCCGGCACCATGCTCTCGGGCGAAGTGGCCAAGCGCTACGGCCATGCCGGACTGCCGGACGGCACCATCGAGGTCAAGCTGACCGGTACTGCCGGCCAGAGCTTCGGCGCATTCCTCGCCAAGGGCGTGTCGCTCGAACTGACCGGCGAAGGCAACGACTACGTCGGCAAGGGCCTCTCCGGCGGCCGCATCGTCATCAAGCCGGCGCCCGACTTCCGCGGCGTAACGACGCAGAACATCATCGTCGGCAACACCGTCATGTACGGTGCCACGGAAGGTGAATCGTTCTTCGCCGGTGTTGGCGGTGAACGCTTCTGCGTGCGCAACTCCGGCGCTACCGCGGTGGTCGAGGGCGTGGGTGACCACGGCTGCGAATACATGACCGGCGGCACAGTGGTCGTGCTCGGCAATACCGGCCGCAACTTCGCGGCGGGCATGTCGGGTGGCATCGCCTACGTGCTGGACGAAGATGGGTCGTTCAAGAACCGCTGCAACCTCGCGCAGGTGGCCCTCGAGAAGGTGCTGCCGGCGGCCAGTCAGGCCAAGGGCGAGCCGATGCATCGCGGCATTGCTGACGAGGATCAACTCAAGGAGCTCGTCAAGCGTCACGCCGAACTGACCGGCAGCGCCACGGCGCAGGGCGTCCTTGCCAACTGGGACGCCTACCGCGAGAAGTTCGTCAAAGTCTATCCGCATGAATACAAGCGCGCGCTCACCGAGATGGCCGCGCAGCCGCAGAAGAAGGAGGCCGCTTAATCATGGGCAAGCCGACAGGTTTCCTCGAGTTCCAGCGCCTCTCCGAGGCCTATGAGCCGGTCGAGAAGCGCGTCAAGCACTACAAGGAGTTCGTCGCGCATCTTTCCGATGCCGACGCCAAGGTGCAGGGTGCGCGCTGCATGGACTGCGGCATTCCGTTCTGCAATACGGGCTGCCCGGTGAACAACATCATCCCGGACTGGAACGATCTGGTCTTCCGCGGCAATTTCCAGCAGGCGCTGGAAGTGCTGCACTCGACCAACAACTTCCCGGAATTCACCGGCCGCATCTGCCCCGCCCCGTGCGAGGCTGCATGTACGCTCGGCATCAACGTCGAGCCGGTGGGCATCAAGTCGATCGAACACTTCATCATCGACAAGGGCTGGGAGAACGGCTGGGTCAAGCCGCAGGTCGCTGCGCAGAAGACGGGCAAGAAGGTTGCCGTCGTCGGCTCCGGCCCGGCGGGGCTCGCCGCTGCGCAGCAACTGGCGCGTGCCGGCCATGACGTGACGGTGTTCGAGAAGAACAGCCGCATCGGCGGCCTGCTCCGTTACGGCATCCCCGACTTCAAGCTGGACAAGGCGATCATCGACCGCCGCATGCAGCAGATGGAAGCCGAGGGCGTGAAATTCCGCACCAAGGTCGCCATCGGCACCAAGGACGTTCCGGCCGGCATCATCAACGACGCGACCGAAGTGATCTCCGCCGCGCAACTGCAGAAGGA
>JAKJEY010000061.1 GCA_022705165.1 Pseudomonadota bacterium | reverse complement strand
TCAGCGCGGTGCACAGGCACCACTCACCATCTTCGGCGTGGGCCGCCCGTCCGTTGGCGGTCGGCGCACGTGCGGTGCTCCGCCGTCAGGCGCCGCCGGTGCTTGCTCTAACTCCAAGCGGTGTAGCCGGCATGCATGTCGTCGGTGGCATCGGTGTTGCGTTTCGCATCGGCGCGTGTAGCATTCCAGCGGTACAGCTGCCGGGGCCTAACCCCTTCATCGAGGGGACTTGCAACGGCTGGCTTCGCCATCCGTCGCAAGCCCCTCATGGCGAACGTTAGAGGTGCCACGTGGGACTCAGCAGATGCGCGATCTACGTGAGGAACGCTAGAGAGCCTGAGATGCTCGGACTTGCTGCTCAACTCGGTCTCGTTAGCCCTGGGGCAAGACAGATTCGCTCCGCAACCGAGCAGTCCGAAATTGGCGACGACGAAGTTGGCGTCGCGGTTGAATCTGGTTGGGGCATACTTTTTCTTGATTCCGGCCCACTGCTGGACATCGATCTAACGCGAGTCCTTTCGGCTGCTTCAACTACACGGCCAATTTTCATTTGGCTTGCCCAGAGCGCTTCCGGTGGATTGTGGTTTGAGTTTCATCAACACGGCAGCCTTGAGCGCAAGTGGGTTGAAGTTGAGAGCGAAGTGGTAGAGACATTCGGGCAGCCACTAGCGCAGGAACCAACGGGGTTCTTCTCTGAGGCACCCGACGACGATGGTATTCGTGACGAGAACACTGTGCTGGCGCTAGCTGCGGCCGTTACCGGCATTTCCGAAGATCAACTGTTCTCGATGCCATTCGCCGTATTTTCCGGCAAGCACCTCTAACTATGTGTTCAAGCCGACCGCCGAACAGGCTCTTCGCTCAATCCAGTCTGCCGCGCGGCGGCGGCTTAACACGGCGTTATACGTCACAGTGATGCGCATGACTCATTTCATCGCCCCGCTACTCATCGTCTCTCTGGCCGTCTGCTTCGCGCCCGCAGCCCCTGCTCAAGACTCCGCCAACGGATCGCTCCTCGCTTCCTACTCGGAGAGTCATCTTGCTCCGGCGGTGCAAGCCCCTCGCAACGTTATTGAACTGGTTCTACCAGTAGAAGAGAACGATGCCAGGATCTTTGGCGAGTGCATGAAGGAGGAGTCCCTTCGCAAGGGCCAAGAGCAGAAGCTCTTCCTCGTCTCAGAACTCGACCTAAACAGCGATGGCGTGCCTGACTATTTTGTTCGTCCGGCTCTCGAGCCCTGGTGCCTCGCCTACTACGGCGCACATCTCTTTCGGTACTGGTTTGTAATTGGCAGCGGTACACCTACATCTGCTACTTATCGCGTGTTAATCGCGTCGGGTGGCGATGGGGTCATAGTTCATCGCGCCACAACAAACGGGTGGCACGACATTGAAACGATTTCCCATACAGCGGTTACCAGATACAACTCGGTATGGAAGTGGAATGGCGATAACTATGCGCAATCGTCTTGCACAGTCTCGGAATACAGGGACGGCAAGGTCGTCTCCAAAAAACCCTGTGACGTATAACCAGCCGCTCCACGCCGACGCCTTCCCGCGGCCTGACGGCCGCGGTCGGCGCGGGTGAGCGCCGGCGTTAGGCGTCACACCAAACATCGTGAATCGCGTAGCCCTTGCGCTCTCATACACCCTTCTTGCAGCGTCGGCGCTGCAACAGCCCGCCACGGCCGCAGAGCCAGCGGTCTTCTTCCTCGACGCGAATTCTCAACCTGTGGTCCGGCTTGACCGCCTGCCCGCGGAACTTGGGGCGGTACGCTCCTTGCTGGCTCTGTACTCGCTAGAGAATGGCGCCGGATGTGAAGGCAAAGACGAGTCGGGCCTGGTGCGGTGCAAGCTGACCGCGGCACTCGGCCTTGGGGTCAACTGTTCCACTGACCACATCAACCTCGTTCGTCAATCATTCGACTCGATTCCTAAGCTCAGCCCACGCTGGAACGAACGAGACGCCTCCACCGATAGTCCGGGAGCTCTCGAGAACTTGTGCTACCGACAGCCCGACACTGCGAGTTGGCAGAACGTTTGGGAGATCATCCGTGTCGGCACCTACGGCGAGATCGTCAAAGTCGACGCCATTCTTGCCTGGGGTTCTCAGTACGGCCATGGTCGCATTCGGTACGAGCACACTTACAAGCTGGCGCAGGGTCGAGTTCAAGTACTTTCGGGCAAGGAAATCGAGCTCAGTCGTAGCAGCAAGGGCGCGTTCTGAGCCGAGTGATGCCTAACCCTTCGCTCGAGGCGACCCTCCACGGCTTGGCACTTGGGCCGCGAGGCGGTTTGGTTCATCATCCCCCTCGCGGCCCAAGCGCCAATCCGCGGCGGTCGCCTCAGCTCAAACGTTAGGCCGCACAGGAGACGCCTCATGCTGCATCCGCGCCTCGTCGTCCTTGTCCTGGCTGTGGTGACATGCCCACTCTTCGCCATCGCACAGGAGACCAAGACCATGTCGACGCCTGTGCCCACCAAGTCGGCGCTGTTGATCGTTGACGCCCAAGTTGGAGTCATGTCCTCAGTCTGGGAGGCGCAGCGAGTCGTCAGCAACATCGAGAGACTCGTGAGCAAAGCCAGAACCGCCGGAGTACCGGTGATCTGGGTCCAGCACTCGGACGACGACGAGCTGAAACGCGGTTCTGCGAGCTGGAAGCTCCTGCCGAATTTCATCCCGACCAACGCGGAACCGGTCATTCACAAGAGGTACAACTCGTCCTTCGCTGATACAGACCTGGATCAGCGGCTGAAAGCACTGAGCGCGTCCAGGCTCGTCCTTGCTGGCGCACTAACGAACTGGTGCATCAGGTCCACGGCATATGCAGCCCTTGAGCGTGGCTACCATGTGGCGCTGGTCAGCGACGCCCACTCAACCGAGTCTCTGCGCCTCCCGGACGGGAAGACAGTGCCCGCCGAATCCATCGTGGCAGAGCTAAACGCTGTCCTCACCTGGGTGAGCGTTCCGAACGTGCGCACGGAGGTGAAGCAAACCAAAGATGTCGGGTTCTAGCGCAAGTGCGGCCCAACAACTCGCTCATCCCCCGACCCGCTACCGCAAGCGTCACTCGGTACTCCCCAGCCACTGAATCGCACGCCCTGGAGTAGGCGTCGCGACCCGCTCGCAGTAGATTCCAAGCTCTGACCCGCGAGGAGGCATGTGATGTTCCGGAGCAAGCTCACCAAGGTTGTCGCGCTGTTGGTCGTTCTGGTCATGGCACTTGGGTCAACGGTGCACGCGGCCACCCCCGAATACATCATCTGCCTCGAATGCGAGACACCTTGCTATGTCTTCGAGTTTGAAGACGGCAAGATCAAGGAGGCCCTCTGCCAGGTCTGTGGCAATGATGACCCGGAGGCATTTGTCCTGCCCGAAGAGGCGGAAGACATTTCGCCGTAGGCCTTGCAACACCACGCGCCGCGACCTCGGTCCAGCGAAGCTCTGCCCCCACGCAAGCTCGACGCGCGCTTTCCATGCCTCGAGTTCTACGAGGAGGCTTGCTTGGCCCCCGGCGAGGCTTCCCATGACGAACCCATCGTGCAACGAAGCGCTGGAACGCGTCCTGCTCTCGCTCCAGTCGTACATGCAGCGCATGTACCCGGATCGGGCGGAGGCGTTTCCGCGCGAGTTCTGGAAGATCGAGGACGACGATCTTCATCTCGAGGCGTTGGGGTATTTGCCATTGCACATGGGCGTTACCGACGCTGGCGAAGTACCCGGTCTGGACGCCATGCCGGAGGGATTTCGGTTGGCGTTTCCGATCTTCTGGCTGGAAGACGACTACCAGGTCAACGGCTGGACCGCGCTCACGAATGCCGGCGAATGGCTGTTGCCGTCGGCGTGTGCGGCGTACAGGCGCATCGGTTTGGTATCTGAGGCATCGGCGCTGGAGGCCGCGCTTGCGTCGTGTCGCGCAGACCCGGAAGACACCGATGCCGCTGAAGCCGCATACAAGTCGGTCGAGAATGCCACCCGGGACGATGATCGCCGGGCGGAAGCGCTCGGCGCGTTCTTTCTTGCGAACCGGCATCTGTTTGCCGGCGCGTCGTGATCGATGGTTGGGTCACTCGGGTGACGCTCGCGTCACCTTGATGGGCGTCGCTCGTGCGCGCAAGATCGAATCCTCGTCGTTACGTCGCCGGCCGTCGTCATCACACTTCCGTCCTTGTCTTGGAGGCCTCATGCCATCGCCACCCTCCGGTCCTATCCAGGACGGCGCGCACTGCACGGTTGTTGCCGGCACCCACAAGGGAAAGTCCGGCACCGTCACCGACATCAACACCAGCAAGACCGGGCAGGTCACCATCACCGTGGTCCAGAAGGACGGCGTTCGATTCAAGACGCTTGCGAAGAGCGTGGTGATGTCGGCCAAGGCGTGATGCCAAGCCGGACGGCATTCGATGATGTCAACGCAAGGCGCAGCGTTGCGTTGCATCGGGTTTGGTCACTGGAGGACTCATGCGCGTCTGTCTGAATCGTGGATGGTTGCTGTTCGTTGGCCTGTGCGCCGGTGCGTCCGTTGCTGCGGCCGATGCGCGCTTCGATGCCGTGGATGCCTCGGTCGACGCCCTGGTTGCGGAACATCGGCTCGGTGGCGCGGTGCTGGTGCTGGCACAGGATGGCGTGGTGGTACATCAGCGCGCGTATGGCGGTTATGCGTTGGACACGCGCGTGCCGATCGCGTCGGCCAGCAAGTGGCTGTCGGCGGCGCTGATCGCGCGCCTGGTCGATCAGGGACGCATGCGTTGGGACGATCCGATCTCGACGTACATGGCGGACGCACCTGCGGACAAACGCGCGATCACGCTACGGCAATTGTTCTCGTTGACCTCGGGCATTCCCGGCGGTGATCTGGTCGGTGGCGCCGGTTGTCTGTCCGATCGCGACATCGCCTTCGAGACCTGCGCGCGCCAGATTCTCGACCTGCCGCTGACGGCCGCGCCCGGCACCGTCTTCGACTACGGCGGCAATTCGATGCAGGTCGCGGGGTATCTGGCCGAGCGCGCGACCGGACAACGCTGGGCGGAATTGTTCCGGCGCGAACTGGCGACGCCGCTCGGGCTCGCCGACACCGCCTACAGCTTCGTGCCGAGCGTCGATGCCGCGAATCCGCGCATCGCGGGCGGCGTGTTCTCGACCGCGGGCGACTACATGAAGCTGCTGCTGATGTGGCGCGCGCACGGCAAGGCCGGCACGCAGCGCCTGCTGGACTCGGCCACGATCAGCGACATGGACCGCGACCACACCGTCGGCACACGGGTGTTGTCGACGCCCCTGCCTGGCGGTGGCTACGGCCTTGGCCACTGGATCGAACGCAAGGATGCGAACGGCCACGCCATGCTGATCGCGAGCCGCGGCGCCTTCGGCTTCACGCCGTGGATCGACCTGCGTCGCGACATCGCCGGCGTGCTGCTGGTGTTCGGCGACAACAGCACACTCGGCGACGATGCAACCGCATTGATCGACCAGGTCGCGACCGTGCTCGACAAGGACACGCGCACCGTGCCCTTCGCCGACTTCGGCGGCATCTGGTGGCGCCCGCAGGAATCCGGCAGCGGCTTCACCCTGGTGCAACGCGCCGACCACCAGCTCACCAGCACCTTCTACACCTTCGACGACGCCGGCCAACCGCTGTGGCTGGTCTTCAGCGGCGGCCAGTGGCTGTCGTCGACGCGCTGGCGCGGCACGCTGTATCGCACGCGTTACGCCGGCAGCGGCGCACTGAGCAACGGCGTCGATCCGACGCAGATCAGCGCCGAAGCCTTCGGCGAGATCCAGTTCGACTTCGCGGATGCCCAGCGCGGGCAACTCACGCTGCTCTTTCCGCAATCCACGCGCACGCTGGCGATCGAACGTTTTCCGTTCTGACGCATCTTGGGCATGACCACCGGCAGCGGCGCGACCCGATGCGGCGCGCGACGATGCGGCCGTCCTCGAGGAGGTTCACATGCGCCTGTGGTCGATCCCCGTGCTGGTCCTGTCCGTACTGCCGGCCCACGCCGGCGAGTCCGCGCCCAATCCGCCCGCCCCGCCCAAGCCCGGCGAAGCCTGCATCGCCGGCCACTTCCGCGACTTCGATTTCTGGGTCGGCGAATGGGATGTCTACGGCCCCAAGGGCAAACCCGTCGGTCACAGCCGCATCGAGCGAATCCTCGGCGATTGCGTGATTTCAGAGCATTGGCAGGGCCAGGGCGGCAGCGATGGTCGCAGCCACAACATGTTCGACAGCGCACGCGGTCGCTGGACCCAGTTCTGGGTCGACAACGGCGGCAACACGCTGCTGTTGCACGGCGGACTGAAGGACGGCGCGATGGTGTTGCAGTCCGAGGACGGCAGTCAGCGCATCACCTGGACACCGCAATCCGATGGACGCGTGCGCCAGCATTGGGAGTCGACCACGGACGGCGGCCAGACCTGGACCACCGCCTTCGACGGGATGTACCAGAAAGCCGGATCGGCGCCGCCGACGCCGGCTTCGTGAGCTGAGTCGCGATCAGGCTGCGCGTTTGATCGCGCGCGACGTGTCGGCCATCAGGTGGCCATAAAGATCCTTCGGATCGGCGAGATTCGGAATCAGGCCGACCGGCGCGCCGAGGCCGAGTTCCTTGGCGAGATCACGCAGCAGGCGCAGCGCCGAATAGTCTTCGAGCGCGAAGCCGACCGAATCGAACACGGTGATTTCGCCGTCCATCGCACGACCCGCGGCGTCGCCGGTGAGCACGCGCCAGAACTCGGTGACCACGAAGTCGGCGGGCATCTGCTGCAGGTCGCCCTCGATGCGCGTCTGCGGTTCGTATTCGACGAAGACCGACGCGCGCGCCAACACCTCGGCGTGCAATTCGGTCTTGCCCGGGCAGTCGCCGCCGACGCCGTTGATGTGCATGCCAGGCGCGATCATGTCCGGCGTCAGGATCGTCGCATTGGTCTTGTCGGCGGTCACCGTGGTGACGATGTCGGCACCCTGCACCGCCTGCGCCGTGCTGCTGCAGGCGATGACGCGCAAGCCCGGGACGTGGGCGAGATGCGCCATCAACTTGGCCGTGGCGTCGGCGTCGACGTCGTACAGGCGGATCTCGTCGATGCCGAGCAGGTGATGGAAGGCCAGCGCCTGGAATTCGCTCTGGGCGCCGTTGCCGATCAGGGCCATCGTGCGCGCGCCCTTGCGGGCCAGGCGCTTCGCGGCCATCACCGAAGTCGCCGCCGTGCGCATCGCGGTCGTCAGGGTCAGTTCGCTGAGCAGGGTCGGCGTGCCGGTGGCGACATCAGCAAGCACGCCGAACGCCATCACCGTCGGCAGGCCTTCCTTCGTGTTCTTCGGATGGCCGTTGACGTACTTGAAGCTGTAATCGCGCGCATCGGCGATCGGCATCAGTTCGATCACACCCACGTCGGAATGCACGGCGTGGCGCGGGCTCTTCTCGAAATCGCCCCAGCGGCGGAAGTCGGCTTCGAGATAGTCGACCATGCGTTCCAGCACCTTGGGCAGGCCGATCGTGCCAACGAGGCGGGCGATGTCGTGGGTGGTCAGCAGCAGGGTCATGGCGGTCTCCGCGATCGGCGCACGACGGCGTGTCGTGCCAGGCCGCCATTGTCCGCAGGGCGATGTCAGCGCAAAACGCCAACAATGCATCGAATTCGCCAGCTTGATAGCATTTCGTCAACCTCAGTTGGCGAAATGCATCATGGACGCCCTCGACCAGCAATTGATCGCGAAGCTGCGTCACAACGCCCGCGCCTCGATCGCCGATCTGGCCGCGCAGTTGAAGGTGTCGCGCGGCACTGTCACGAACCGCATCGCCAGGCTCGAACGCGACGGCGTGATCGGCGGCTACACCGTGAAGCTGCGCCCGGATGCCGCGCCCGACGAGATCCGTGCCTGGACCAGCATCGCCGTCGAGGGCAACCAGCAGACGGTCATCCGTGCCCTGCTCGGCGAACCCGGCATCGCCGCCCTGCACGACACCAACGGCCGCTGGGACCTGCTCGCCGACCTGCGCGTCAGCAACCTGCAGGAACTCGCCGCCGCGCTGGAACGTATCCGCCGCATCAAGGGCATCAGCGCCACCGAGACCAGCATCCACCTGCAGAGTTATCGGGGCTGATCTTTCTGCCGGTTTTTCCGCGGGACTGCGTTTTCAGGCGCAGGTTCCCGAGGAAACGTCCGTCATGCGCCTGCTTCGCCTGCTCTGTCTCCTGCATTTCGCCGTCGCCGCGGCTCCGGCATTGGCCGGGTCGATCGCCATCGACCGCTACAGCGAGCTGGACGGCAGCTTCAACCCGTCCATTCCCGGTCGGGTGCCGGTGCTGTTCGACCAGCCTGGCACGGCTCTCACCGACATCGGCGTCAACGCGTTTTCAGATCCGGTCGATGGCCGCATCACCAGCGTGGCGCAAGTCGACATCAACAATGCCGACGCCAACCTGGTCGGCATCGGCCTGGCCCGGCATCTGTACACCGGCGCCATCGACACCAGCTTCCAGGGCACCGGCAAGCGCGTCAAGGACGCCTTCCTGACCTCGGTGGTCGACGCCTGCATCGATCCCAACGGACGCATCGTCGTCGCCGGCATGACGCCGGGCGCGAATGGTTCGGCCGGCGCCAAGGACCTCGCCCTCGTCCGCTTCAACGCCAATGGCTCCGACGACCTGACGTTCGCGGGCGATGGGGGTGTCGCGTTTACCTACAACGATGGCTTCGGCGAAAGTGACGAAGGCATCCGCGATCTGGATTGCCTGCCGAACGGCAACCTGCTGATCGCCGGCTGGTACGAAGACGTCTCCGGTCGCAATGGGTTTCTTGCCGAGATGCCGGCCAACGGCGACGCCTCCACCGTGCGCGGTTATTCGACAGGGACCGGTGCCGGCAACGATTCGACGATCACCAGCGCCACCGCCGTTGGAAACAACGTCGTCGCGACCGGCCACATCTTCGGCGACACCAACTACGCGTCGATGATCTTCCTCAGCCCGAACGGCGCCGGATATTCCGTCACGCCGGGACTCGCACAGCAGAACCTCGGCGCCGGCAACCTGCCCTGCAACAATCCGGCAGCGCCACAACTGTTCGGCGTGACGGCGCTGACGAATACCGACTTCGTCTTCTCGGGCCTGCGCGACAGCGGCGGCGGTCTCAACGTGCCGATGCTGGTCCGCGTGCAGTTCGGCGAAGCGGTGCTCGTGTCCTGCACCGACGTCGCCAACGGCGTGAACAACGCCTACGTGACGCCGCCCGTGGCACTGGGCAATCTCGTCGTCGTCGCGGCCGGGTTCCAGCCCTTCGGCAGCGGACCGTTGACCAGTCGACTGAGCGGCTTCGTTGCACCCTCGAATGGCGGTGCACTGACCGTCGCGCCCGGCTTCGGGATTGCCGGCCTCGCGCAATGGAGCTACCCCTACAGCAGCGCCAGCGCCAACAACAACCGCTCCTTCGTGCAACGTCTCTACATCGATCCGGCCTACAGCCTGATGGCCGTTGGCACGCGCGTCTGGAACGGCAACGACAGCGATGTCGCCATCGCCCGCTTCGGCTCGCAGGGCCTGTTCAATGACGGTTTCGAGACGCCGATCGAGTAGCGCGATAAGCCACGAGGCCCGCTGGTGCGGGCCTCGTGGCTTATCGCGCCGTCAGCTCACGCAATCGATCGAAGAAGCGTTTGGCGTGTGGCGAAGCAGCTTCGACTTTGCGGGGATCGATGCGAATCAGTATCCGTGGTCCAAGTCGGCCCTTGGTGCGCCTATCGTAAGGCCCGTCCTTCGTCGCTCGCGTTGCGTTCGACAAACCGCTCTCGACATCAGATTTGCGGATCGATTCGATATCGCGTTCGGTGCCAGGAAGATGGCTTGGATTGAATCCGGCACCAAAGACGGCTTGCAGCGCAGTTCGATCGGCCAAGAACCAACTCTCCATCAGTTGCACCATCAGATGAACATCATTCTCCGTCGACGCATCCAGATCCCAGCGATCACGCGTCTGTAGATGCGCGATTGAGCTTGCACCGTCGGCTACTGCCGCTTCGGCGTCGACCAGCAACATGGCGTGACGATCGCTCTGTTTGCGCCCTGACAGATAGTCCTTCTTCGCCTGCTCACGACTGCCGCTGCAATCGACTCTTGGCATCTTCCCTTCGAAGCCTGCACGTCTGAACAGTGCCTCGAACGCTTGGCGCAACTCGATCTGCTGCATCTTGTTGTCACCACCACCTTCAATGTGGACGACGACCCTCACCAGCGATTACCCCCGATGCTGCCCTTGGTCCAGAGCTGCCCAAGCCGATAGTCCTTCAACCAGTCGGTCAGTTCGGACTCGACCAGTCGCCGCATCGTCGTCTGGCCATCATGCCGTTCGCAAACCACGACCGACTCGGGCGTTTCGCTCAGCGCATCGATGATGATGTCGGAATGCGTCGTGACGATCAGCTGCATCCGCCCGGATGCTTCGATCATCAACTTCGCCAGTGATGGCAACAGGTCAGGATGCAGACCTAGTTCTGGCTCTTCAATGCATACGAGCCCCCGAGCTTCAGGGTCGAGAAGGATTGCCAGCAGCCACAAGTAGCGAATGGTGCCGTCAGACAGCCGTGAAGCAGGAACTGCGAAGTCACGCTCCTGTATCACGATCTCGACAGTTTGCGACTCGATCTGGAAGTCAAGATCTTCGATTTCGCTCCTCAGCTGCCTTAGCGCTTCGATGACCTTCTTCTTGACGGGCACGTTGAGGCGCATTCGCTTCAAGACCATGCCGAGATTGGTTCCATCCTCTTCCAAATAGTCGCTGCGACCACCAGAGCTTTGAGCCTTTCGCTGCTGCGAAGATCGACCGAAGTGCCAATCTCGAAAAAGCCGAACCTTCTCGTAGTTCTCAGAAAGATGAGAGAGCTGAGGATAGACACCTCCACGATACTGGGAGAGTGCCGAGGCGTTCGTCGCGACATCCGTCAGAGCGACCCTAGTATCCATCCAGCGATGCTGGTCGAGATCTTCGGAAGGAAGAATCTCAACTTTGACAACTGCGGTGCTTCCGTCGAACCGGTAGTAGTAGAAGGGGTCCCGATGGTTGCCAATTGGGCGTTCCGTCTCGACCCGCTCTGATTGAATCTCGCACCTTCCACCGTTGGCTCGGAAGCGAACCAGATGTCTCAGAGGCATCTGGTGTCCTGCTTGCGGCACGTGAACCGCATCAAGGGTAGCTGAAG
>JAKJEY010000060.1 GCA_022705165.1 Pseudomonadota bacterium | reverse complement strand
TCGGCAGGGCAAGCGAAAGCAGCAACAGATGTCTAGCCGCGTGCAACGCCATACTCCTTGCGATAGGCGGCAACTGCCGCTTCATTGGCACTGAGGTCGGCCCGCCCGCCGAGGAAAGCGAGCAGGTCCTCGAGCGTCGCGACGGCGACCACGGGAATGCCGTAGTCCCGCTCGACTTCCTGCACCGCCGACAGGCTTCCCGTTCCGCGCTCCATGCGATCCAGCGCAATCACCACGCCGCACGGCGTGGCACCGGCAGCACGGATCATCTCCACCGATTCACGCACCGACGTTCCAGCCGAAATCACATCATCGACGATCAGGACCCGGCCCTGCAGCGGCGCCCCGACCAGCGTACCGCCCTCGCCGTGATCCTTGGCTTCCTTGCGGTTGTAGGCATAGGGCAGGTTGGTCCCCTGCTGGGACAGGGCCATCGCGGTCGCAGCGACCAGCGGAATACCCTTGTAGGCGGGTCCGAACAGCACGTCGATGGAAAGGCCGCTGGCACGGATGGCCTTGGCGTAGAATTGCGCCAGACGGTTCAGCGAATCGCCGTCATTGAACAGGCCGGCATTGAAGAAGTACGGCGACAGCCGACCGGCCTTGGTCTTGAACTCGCCGAAGCGCAGCACATTCTGGCCGACGGCGAACTCGATGAATTCCTGACGAAAGTCCATGATCCTCGCATAAGCCGTTCCTGCCGAACGGCGGTTCCCGAACTGTCAATCTTACGCATCCCGGGCCTTGGCGACAACGGGAATCGTTGGCATTTTCGACCTTCGACCAAAAGAGTTTTCTTCATGCGCATCATTTCGCTCAACCTCAACGGCATCCGTTCGGCATGGAACAAGGGGCTTCTCCCCTGGCTCGAAGCCCAGCAGGCGGATGTCGTCTGCCTGCAGGAAATCAAGGCCCAGACGGGTGATCTCACGCCGGAAATGCTGGCGCCGGATGGCCTTGCAGCCTACTACCATTGCGCCGAAAAGAAGGGCTACAGCGGTGTCGGCCTTTGGTGCAGGAAGCAGCCGGACCGTGTCGTCGAGGGTCTCGGCCACGGCGAATTCGACGCCGAAGGGCGCTTCATCCGGGCCGATTTCGGCACCCTGTCGGTCGTGTCACTCTACCTGCCGTCGGGCTCGAGTTCCCCGGAACGGCAGGAAGCCAAGTTTCGTTTCATGGCCTGTTTCCTGCCATTGCTGGCCGAAATGGCGAAGGAGGGGCGCGAAGTCATCGTCTGCGGGGACTGGAACATCGCGCACAAGGAAATCGACCTCAGGAACTGGAAATCGAACCAGAAGAACTCCGGCTTCCTTCCCGAGGAGCGCGCCTGGATGAGCCGCGTCCTCGACGAGGCCGGCTGGGTCGACGTCTATCGCCGGCTCCATCCCGAGGCCACCGATGCGTGCTACACGTGGTGGTCGAACCGGGGACAGGCCTGGGCCAAGAATGTCGGCTGGCGACTCGACTACCAGCTCGCTACGCCGGGCATCGCGGCCACTGCAAGAACGGCGACGATCTGGAAGGAAACCCGCTTTTCGGATCATGCCCCGCTGATCATCGACTACGACTATGCTGCTTGATTGCCTTACGGCGCCCGACGCGCTACGCTAATCAGTCCCGCAGTACCGATATTCAACACCGTCAATAAAGGAATCATCATGGCTGATAACACCGATGTCGCGAACGTCTCCAAGGACAAGCTGGTCACCGACATGAAGATCGTCATTGCCGACGCCGAGGAAATCCTGCGCGCCACGGCCAATCAGGCTGGCGAGAAGGTCGGCGAACTGCGCGAACGCATCCAGGAGCGTCTGCGGGATGCCAAGGTCCGCCTGCAGGATGCCGAAGCTGCACTGGTCGACAAGACCAAGGCGGCGGCACGCGCCACCGACGATTTCGTGCACGAGCATCCCTGGCAGGCCGTCGGCGTCGCCGCCGCGATCGGTCTCGCGCTGGGCGTCCTGATCGGCCGTCGCTGATCCGTCCATGAGCAGTGCCACCCCGGGAGCGGGGAACGAGGCGGCCGGCAACGCCGGTCTCTTCGCGGCCTTGCGCAACGTGGCGACAACGCTCGTCGCCACGGCGCGTACGCGCGTCGAGCTGGCCGGCAACGACCTCGAGCTCGAACGCCTGCGTCTTGTCCGCGCGCTGATCTTCGGCCTCTCGGCGCTATTCTGTTTCGGCGTCGGTCTCCTCATGCTGATCGGGCTGGTACTGATCCTCAACTGGGAAAGCCGTGTCGTCGTTCTGGCGGCCTTCGGTGGCGGTTTCATCGCCGCTGGCGCCATCCTCTACGCGGCAATGAAGCGCGCCAACAGCCGCCGGCAGGCGTTCGCCGCGACCATCGCCGAACTGGAGGAGGATCTCCGCCAGTTGCGTGCCGCCGCCGACAATGCTCAAAAAGGAAGTTGAACTCGCGCTCAAGCGCGGCCGCCTGCAGGAGCGCATCGCCGCACAACGCGCGACGCTGGCGGCCCAGGTGGTCCCGATCGCCGGTGCACTGGCGACGGCGGACCGGGCAGTCGCCCTCGGCCGTTCCGGCGTGGCCTACATAAGGACGCATCCGCTGCAGGTCGGTGCCGCATTCGCGTTGCTGGCGATCCTGCGCCCGAAACGCGTCTGGCGCTGGAGCCGCCGCGCCTTCATCGCCTGGGGTACCTGGCAGAAGTTGCGCGCCCGCATCGAAGCGACCGGTGCCCTCGGTCGACGGCCATCCGGCAGCGCATGACCGATTCGCGCAAACCCTTCCGGCGCTTCGTCGATTCGCAGAAGCGCGAAGCCCGTCACGTCATCTCGGAACTGCTGGCCGTGCGCGGCCTGATGCCGCTGCTGATGAAGCCGCGCAACGGCAGCCAGTGGAGTGCCGAGGAAAAGGCCGAACTGCTCGGCCAGCTCCGCCGCCTGTCGCGCCTCTCGCCCTACCTGCTGTTCCTGTTGCTGCCGGGCTCGGCACTGCTCTTGCCGGCCTATGCCTGGTGGCTGGATCGCCGCCGCGACCGACGCCCGGACGCGGAACGCGGCACACTGCCCTTACCAGACTCCCAGCGCCAGTAGCTGCTTCTCCGCCGCCGCCGCCCAACCGCGGTTGGCCGCCGGACTCGCCGGGCTCGGATGCAGCACGCGGCCGATCCTGACGTCGTAGCCACGCAGGGCCTCCGCGGCCCGCGCCTCCGCGAAACCGCCCACCCCGATCAGCCATTCCGGTTGCAGTGCCTCGACGAGCGCCCGCAGATGCGCGTCGCAGGCGGCTTCCAGCGGCGCCGTTTCGGCAGCAGGCAGCTTGTCGGGCGTCAGGTTGCGCCCATGATCGAAGAAGGCCAGCGGGCAGTAGTTGGCGACAAAATGGTCCGTAAAGAACGCCTCGGCAGTCCCGAAACGCTCGGCGAACAATCCCCAGAGGCGCCGGCCGCTGACCTCGGAGCGCGTGCAGGCAAAACCCTCGATCGGGCGCTTCGGATTTTCCGTCGCCGGCTTCTCCACCGTCGCCTCGATACCCATCCAGTCGCGGACGGCCGCGATCTCCCCGAAAGGGACGCCGGTCTGCACCATGCCGAACGGCCCCGGATTCATGCCGAGGAAGACGACCCGCCGGCGACCGGCGCCATAGCGACGCAGATAGGCTTCATGGGGCGTCCGGGCATATTCGAGCGGGTTATAGACGTGACTGACCGGGGGTGCGAACGACTGCCGGGCAAGTTGCGCCGACAGCGTGCGGGCGGCTTCGACGAGACGGTCGGCGGTGGAGGGCTGGCTGGGAGGCGGCATGGCTGCACTGGAACATGAGGAAGGCGCTATTCTAGCCACCTTCACGCATTGCAAAGGGAACTCACATGGACGCTTGCGCCTACGTCGTCGGCAACATCACCGTTCGCAACCCCGATCGCTGGGCGGAGTATCGCGCGCAGGTACCGGCGACGCTGGCGCCGTGGCGGGCCGAAATCGTGATGCGCGCCGGTGCGGCGCAAGTGCTGTCCGGAACGCATGCACACACCGATATCGTCGTGCTGCGCTTCCCCGATATCGCTGCGGCCCAGGGCTGGTTCAACTCCCCTGCCTATCAGGCACTGCTGCCGCTACGCAACGAAGCAGCTGCCGTCGACCTCGTCTGCTATCAGGGCTGACGCCCGAGGCGATAGAGGGCAACGTCGGCGTTGAGGTTGGGGTCGTCGCTCACTGCCCGCCCTTCGTCGAAGAACAGCCCCTCGTGCACGACGATGCCGTTGTCGGCACAGAGCGCCTCGAAATCGGCAATCGTGAAGAAGCGTACGTTCGGCGAGTTGTACCACTGATAGGGCAGCGCCTCCGACACCGGCATGCGGCCGCGGGCGATCGCCTCACGGTGACTGCGATGGCCGAAGTTGGGGAAGGAGACCACCGCCTCGTGGCCGACGCGCAGCATCTCCTGCACCAGCGGCACCGTATGGCGCACCGTCTGCAGCGACAACGACATGATGACGTGGTCGAAGGAATCGTCGTCGAAGCCCTGCAATCCCTGTTCAAGGTCGAACTGCAGGACGTTGACGCCATTCCTGATCGCAGCGAGCACGTTGCCGGGATCGTTCTCGACGCCGTAGCCGCGGATGCCCTTTTCCGCCTGCAGGAACTTGAGCAGCGAACCATCACCGCAGCCGAGGTCGAGGACGCGCTCGCCCTCCCGGATCCAGCGGGCAATGACGTCGAAATCGAAGCGGCCGAAAATTTCCGTCATGTCTCGATCCTGTCGAGGTACGCCGCGACGTCGGCATGGTACTGCGCGTCGTCGAGCAGGAATGAATCGTGGCCCGCATCGCAGTCGACCTCTGCGTAGCAGACGTCGCGGCCGTTGTGCAGCAGGGCATAGACCAGCTCACGGCTGCGCTCCGGCGCGAAGCGCCAGTCGGTCGTGAAGCTGGCGACGAAGAAGCTCGCCTTCGCGCGCGCCAGCGCCGCCTGCAGGTCGCCGCCATAGCTGCGGGCGGGGTCGAAGTAATCCAGCGCCTTGGTCGTGATCAGGTAGGTGTTGGCATCGAAGTAGGTCGTGAACTTGTCGCCCTGGTAGCGCAGGTAGGACTCGACCTGGAAATCGGTGCTGTAGCCGTACGAAAGCTTGCCGTGGCGCAACTCGCGGCCGAACTTCTCCGCCATCTGGTTACCCGAGAGATAGGTGATGTGGCCAAGCATGCGGGCAAGGCGCAAGCCGCGCGCCGGCACGACACCATGCTCATAGAAGTGGCCGCCATGGAAATCGGGGTCGGTCAGGATGGCCTGCCGCGCCACCTCGTTGAAGGCGATGTTCTGCGTCGTCAGTTTCGGCGTCGAGGCGATCACCAGCGCATGCCGGACACGCTCGGGATACTGCAACGTCCACTCGAGGGCCTGCATGCCGCCGACGGAACCGCCGACGACCGCGGCCCACGAAGCGATGCCGAGCCGGTCGGCCAGACGCGCCTGCGCAGCGACCCAGTCCTCGACGGTCACGACCGGAAAATCGGCGCCATAGCGTTTGCCGGTCACCGGATTGAGGCTCATCGGCCCGGTCGAGCCGTAACAGCCGCCAAGATTGTTCACGCCGACGACGAAGAAACGGTTGGTATCGAGCGGCTTGCCCGGCCCCACCAGGTTGTCCCACCAGCCGATGTTGTCCGGCTGATCGGCGTAGATACCTGCCACGTGATGGCTGCCCGAGAGCGCGTGACAGACGAGAACGGCGTTGCTGCGCTCCGCGTTGAGCTCGCCGTAAGTCTCGTAGACAAGCTCGAAGGCCGGCAGCGAGACGCCGCCCTGCAGCAGGATCGGGGTATCGAAGGCCGCGCGCTGTGGCGTCACGGTCCCTACGGAATTCATCGCTATCTGCCTTTCAGAAACAAAAAACCCAGCCGGCACGGGTGCGGACTGGGCTGCCCCGCTTTAGCCGTATTTATTGAGCGCCCGCAAGCTGATCGGATCAAATCGGCGCTGTGAGTGCGTAGTTAACCGCAGCCCGGATGGATTGTCAAACCGCGGCGCCGTTGAGTCGCTCCAGCTGCTCGCGGATTTTTGCCGGCTCTTCCAGACGCAACATCTTGCGCACCTGCGGTGCGATCTCCGAAACATCGCTCTTCAGGACGCGGCTCTTCACTTCGAGGATCTGCGCCGGATGCATCGAGAAGGTGCGCAGCCCCATCCCGAGCAGCAGGCGGGTCAGGTTGGGGTCGCCGGCCAGTTCGCCGCACACCGAAACCGGGATGCCGGCCTTCTCGCCGCTGTGCAGCGTGTGGGCGATCAGCATCAGCACCGCGGGGTGCAAGGGATCGTAAAGGTGGGCGACCTGCTCGTCGCTGCGGTCGATCGCCAGCGTGTACTGGATCAGGTCGTTGGTACCGATCGAGAGGAAATCGAGGCGGCGCAGGAAAAGGCCGATACCCAGCGCCGCAGCGGGAATCTCGATCATGCCGCCAATCTCGATGCTCGGATCGAAGCCCACCTTCTCGCCACGCAGGCTGGATTTGGCCTGCTCGACCGCCGCGAGCGTCGCATCGATCTCGTGGGCGTGCGCCAGCATCGGGATCAGCAGCTTCACCTTGCCGTACTTCGATGCCCGCAGGATGGCCCGCAACTGCGTCCGGAACATCTTCGGCTCGGCCAGCGAGACACGGATGGCCCGCATGCCGAGCGCCGGATTCGTCTTGACGCGATCGCCCAGCGTGCCTTCCGGGTTGAGATCCTTGTCGGCGCCGAGGTCGAAGGTGCGGATGACGACCGGCCGGCCGTCCATGCCCTTGACCACCTTGCGGTAGGCCTCGAACTGCTCGTCCTCGGACGGCAGTTCGCCGCGATCGAGGAAGAGGAATTCCGTACGGAACAGGCCAACGCCTTCGGCGCCGCCTTCCAGAGCCGCCGGCACATCCGACGGCAGCTCGATATTCGCCTGCAGATGCACCTCGACGCCATCGATCGACGCCGTCTTCGCGCTCTTCAGCCGCTTCAGCTTCGTCCGCTCGAGCTCGAGCTGCGATTTGCGCAGCTGGTATTCCTCGAGCACGCGCGGGTCGGGATTGACGATGACGACGCCCCGCGTGCCATCGATGATCAGCGTTTCCTTGTCACGGATCAGCTGCCGCGCATTGTGCAGGCCGAGCACTGCCGGAATGGCCATGCTGCGACCGAGGATCGCAGTATGCGACGTGGCACCGCCGACATCGGTGATGAACGACGCGAAATGATGCTCCTTGAAGGCGATGACGTCCGCCGGCGACAGGTCATGCGCGACGACGATCAGGTTCTCTTCCTTGACCCCCTTCGCGGAGCGCAGCGGCGTCCGGCCGACATGGCCGGCGAGCTCCTTGATGACGCGCTCGACCACCTGCCGGACGTCCTGCCCGCGCTCGCGCAGATAGGGGTCCTCGAATTCGTCGAACTGCGCGACCAGCTGCTCCATCTGCTGCACCAGCGCCCATTCCGCATTGCAGCGGCGCTCACGGATGAGCGCCTTCGGCACCTCGCACAGCTCGGGATCGTCGAGGATCATGCGATGCAGGTCGAGAAAGGCGCCGAACTCGGCGGGTGCATGCTCGGTGCTTTCCTTCATCGCCGCCAGCTCGCACTTCACCTGCTCGAGCGCAGCCTCGAAGCGGGCCACCTCCTTGTCCACCATGCGCGGCGCAATGGTCAGGTGGGCAACTTCCAGCGTTGCATGCGAGATCAGGTGGGCCGTCCCGATGGCGATGCCGCCGGAAACGCCCAGGCCGTGGAGGGTAAAGCTCACGTCAAGCCTCCCGCCGGGCCGCCCCAAGGGGAGGCTGAGCCCCCTCGGGGGGGTGAGGTTGGGAATTCGCGGCGCACTGCGCCGCGCCAACCGAACGGGCTTGCCGGGACGGCATGCCCTCCGCGAGCGATGAGCGTGGGGGCCGTTCCATTCACTCCCCCTCGCCGAACTTGTCGGCGATCAGCGCCAGCAGCGCCGTCATCGCCTCCTGCTCGTCGGCCCCGTCGGTTTCGACGACCACCTGCGAACCCTTGCCGGCCGCCAGCATCATCACGCCCATGATGCTCTTGGCGTTGATCCGGCGCGGCCCCTTCTCCATCCAGACCTCGCACTTGAAGCTGCCGGCGAGCTGGGTCAGTTTCGCTGAGGCCCGCGCATGCAGGCCGAGCTTGTTCACGATTTCCGTTTCCTGGCGCAGCATCAGTGATCCTTCATGTTCATCACGCCGTCGCGGCCACCGCTGATCGCCTTCGACAGCATCGTCTCCATGCCCTTCTCGCGATAGGTGATCGCCCGCAGCAGCATCGGCAGATTGACCCCCGCCACACCCTCGATCCGCCCGGTCTCGAGCAGCTTCATCGCCAGGTTGGACGGCGACGCACCGTAGATGTCGGTCATCACCAGCACCCCTTCGCCGCCGTCGACCTCGTTGAGCAGCAACTTCGCCAGCGGCAGCAGGTCCAGCGGATCGTCCTGCGCGGCAACGCCGAGCTGGGCGATGCGCGACGGGCGCTTGTTGAGCACATGACAGACGTTCTGGATGAGCGCCTCGCCATAGGTGCCGTGGGTCACAAGGAGGATTCCGATCATGCCTGCATTCTATTCGATGATTTCCGGCGACGGCACGCCTGCCTCGAATTTGAGACGGCCCGCAAGCGAACGGGTTACCTGGATGCTGCCGTCGGCATCGACACGCAGCGCATCCGCCACCTCCAGTTTCCGGGCCAGGTGCCGCCACGCCTCCCTGCCGCCGACGAAAAGCGGTTTCGAACCCGCGTCGGAACGCATGCCGGTCTGGCCACCCCCGCGGATCAGCACCGTCAGCGATTGCGTATGCGTCACCGGCGCAGCGCTGCGCGGGTCGAGCAGGTGGCAGTAGCGCTTGCCGTCGAGCTCGAAGAAACGCTGGTAGTCGCCCGAGGTGCCGATCGCCTCGCCGTCGTGGAGGGGCAGCGTCGCCAGCGCCCCCGGCTGGCGAGGATGCTGGATCCCGACGCGCCAGGGTTCACCGTGCTTCGTGCCAAGCGCCATGACATTGCCGCCGATGTTGATCAGCGCGTTCTGCACGCCGGCGTCGCGCAGCGCCGCCGCTGCATGATCCAGCGCCACGCCCTTGAGGTAGCCGCCGAAATCGAGGGCGACGGCACGCCTGGCGCTGGACACCCGGCCATCCTCGACCCGCAGGTCCAGGATCGAGGGCGCGGCTGCCCGCCATGCCGCAAGGGCGGCCGGGTCGGGCAGGACGGCGCGGAACTCCTCGGAGTGGAACCCCCACAGCCGGACCAGTTCACCGATGCCGGGGTCGAACAGCCGCTTTCCCGCTGTCGCCACCGCCTGCGCATCGACGATGAAGCCGGCCAGCTCCGGCGTGACGGCATGCGTCTTGCCGCCGGCAATCGCAGCATTGAGAGCGGTCAGCTCGGAAGGCTGCCAGGCGTGGTAGGTCCGATGCAGGCGGTCGAACTCGCGCAGCACCGTCGCTGTAGCTGCCTTCGCCTTCGCAACGTCGGCATCGGCGACCAGCACCTCGACCCGCGTGCCGAAAACGAAGGCTTCCTGCATCTGTACCGGCGGTTTCCCGCAGGCCGCGAGCAGCAGGACCAGCAGCGTCCCGATCAGGACGCGCATGCGCGCTCCAGCGCGGTGATGAACATCGCTGCCACGTCGAACCCCGTCTGCGTCCGGATTTCCACCATGCAGGTGGGGCTGGTCACGTTGATCTCGGTGAGGTGCTCGCCGATCACGTCGAGCCCGACCAGCAGCAGGCCGCGCGCCGCCAGCACCGGCGCCAGCGTTTCCGCAATCTCGCGGTCGCGCGGCGTCAGCGGGCGGGCAACGCCGGTCCCGCCTGCCGCAAGGTTGGCGCGCGTCTCGCCCGGCCGGGCAAGGCGTGCCAGGGCGTAGGGCACGACATCACCACCGACGATCAGGATGCGCTTGTCGCCCTCGGCAATCGCCGGCAAATAGGCCTGCGCCATCACCGTGCGCGCACCGTCCCCGGTCAGCGTCTCGATGATCACGTTGCGGTTCGGGTCGTCGGCACGCACGCGGAAGACGCCGCTGCCGCCCATGCCATCGATCGGCTTGAGGATGGTGTCGCGCCCGGCATCGATGAAGGCGGCCAGCTGCCGCGCATCGCGCGTCACCAGCGTCTTCGGCACGAAGCGGGCGAACTCGGCCAAGGCGATCTTCTCGGAATGGTCGCGGAGCGCCGCCGGCCGGTTGAAGACGCGCGCCCCCTCACGTTCGGCCTGCTCGAGCAGCCAGGTCGCCGTCACGTACTCGATGTCGAAGGGCGGATCCTTGCGCATCAGCACCGCATCGACGTCGGCGAGGCGCACCGTAGCGCGTGTCACCTCCGCAAACCACGGCTGATCGTCATCGGCCAGTTGCAGACGCAGGGCGTCCGCCTGTACGCCGGCATCAGTCATCCACGCCAGCGCATCGGCCGTCGTCGCCCACACCTCGTGTCCGCGCGCCTGCGCGGCCCGCATCATGGCGATGCTCGAATCCTTGGAGGCCTTGAGCGAGGGTAGCGGATCGACGATGAACAGGAAGCGCATCAGGCCGCCACGGCCTCCTCGAGCGCGGGTTCCATGCGCTCGATCTCGATCGCCGCTGCCAGCGCGGCGAGGCGGGCGACGACACCATAGGCGTAGAAGCGGTTGGGCGGCGCATCCGGGTTCTGCGTCGCATCCGGGCACAGGCAACTGGTCTCGAAGGCCAGCGGCTCGAAGCTCATGCCCGGCGCGTTGAGGTTCTCGTCGACGCCGCGTGCCGCATTGACGCGGTAGAAACCGCCGACGACATAGCGGTCGATCATGTAGACCACGGGCTCGGCGACACCCTCCTTGACCCGCTCCTGCGTATGCACGCCTTCCTGGATGATGACCTCGGAGACCTCCATGCCTTCCTTGACCACGCTCATCTTGTTGCGCTGCTTGCGGTTCAGCCCGGTGACTTCGGAGGCATCCTTCACCGTCATCACGCCCATGCCGTAGGTACCGGCATCGGCCTTGACGATGACGAAGGGCGTCTCGTCGATCCCGTATTCGCGGTACTTCTCGCGGATCATGCCGAGCACCGCGTCGACGTTGGCGGCGAGACATTCCTCGCCCTGTCGCTCGTGGAAATTGATGCTGCGGCAGACGGAGAAGTAGGGGTTGATACGCCACGGGTCGATGCCCAGCATCTCGCCGAACTCGGTCGCCACCTGCTCGTAGGCGGCGAAGTGGTTCGACTTCCGGCGAGTCGCCCAGCCGGCATGCAGCGGCGGCAGCACGAACTGGCTGTCCAGCCCCTTGAGAATGTCGGGCACGCCGGCCGAAAGGTCATTGTTGAGCAGGACGGTGCACGGGTTGAAATCGGCCAGCCCGAGCCGGTCACCCTTGCGCACCAGCGGCTCCAGCGTCAGCGTCGTGCCGTTCGGCAGTGCGATCGGCGTCGGCGCCGTGATCTCCGGCAGCAGCGAGCCGACGCGCACGTCCAGCCCGGTCTGGCGCAGGATGAAAACGAGCTGCGCGACGTTCTGCAGGTAGAACAGGTTGCGCGTGTGGTTCTCCGGAATCAGCAGCAGGCCGCAGGCCTCGGGGCAGAACTTCTCGATCGCCGTCATCGCCGCCTGCACGCAGAGCGGGTGAAAGGCCGGATTCAGGTTGTTGAAGCCGCCGGGGAAGAGGTTGGTATCCACCGGCGCCAGCTTGAAGCCGGCGTTGCGCAGGTCGGTCGAGGAGTAGAACGGCGGGGTGTGCTCGTTCCATTGCGCACGCAGCCAGCGCTCGATCTGCGGCGTGGCGTCGAGGAAGCGGCGCTCGAGGTCGAGCAGCGGCCCGTTGAGGGCGGTGGTCAGGTGCGGAACCATGGTCGGACGTTCTCCATGCGATTCAAGGGAATCGCTTGTTTTATCAGCAGAATCTTACACCGCGCCGGGATATCGGGCGTCAGGCGGGGAGGTGATGGAAGGTTTCCGGAAGCAGCGCCTGCTGCAGGCTGCGCTGCGCAAAGAGATACCGACCGTCGCAGACGAAGCCGAGTTCCGCCCAATCGACAAGATTGAGCATGGCGCACAGTTTTTCAAGGTCGGCCGCCGGGTCGTGCGGGAAAAGGGCCAGTACGGCCCCGTCGAAGTTGTTGCACGGGTGCAGGAAGAACGGCTGCGGACTGCGCGTCTTGCAGTTCACGTAGATGCGCGGCCGTTCCGAGATCGGATGCAGACGCCCCCACTGCCACCAGCTCTGCTCATCGAAGCGGCGG
>JAKJEY010000005.1 GCA_022705165.1 Pseudomonadota bacterium | reverse complement strand
GCCGGCGAGCCTGAAGGATCCGCTGGCTCAGGAAACCGTGCGTGAGGTCGCCGCCGACGTGATGGTGGTCGCAGCGTATGGCCTGATCCTGCCGCAGGTCGTGCTCGACATGCCGCGTCACGGCTGTCTCAACATCCATGCCTCCCTGCTGCCGCGCTGGCGCGGTGCGGCGCCGATCCAGCGCGCCATTCTCGCCGGGGATGCCGAAAGCGGTGTCTGCATCATGCAGATGGAAGCCGGTCTCGATACCGGTCCGGTGTTGCTGTCGGGAAAAGTACCGATCGACGCCCAGACGACCGCGGCCAGCCTGCACGATGCACTGGCCGCTCTTGGCGGGCGCCTCATCGTCGAGGCGCTGGCTCGCCTGCCGCTTTCGCCCAGTCCGCAACCTGAGGTCGGGATCACCTATGCCGCCAAGATCGAAAAGGCGGAGGCGCTCATCGACTGGCGGCAGCCGGCAACGACGATCGATCGTCAGATCCGTGCCTTCAATCCTTTTCCCGGTGCCGTGACGACGCTGGCCGGCACCCAGGTCAAGCTTTGGCAGGCGACACCCGTCATGGCGACCGGCGCCCCGGGTGAATTGCTCGCGCTCGAACGCGACAGCCTCGTGATTGCCTGTGGCGAGGGGGCCTTGCGGGTGACGGAGCTGCAAAAAGCCGGGGGCAAGCGACTGCCCGTTGCCCGGTTCCTGGCGGGCCATCCGCTGAACGTCGGTGAGATCTTCGGCGCCGGCGCCTGATCGCGACGGGCTTTGAATCGGCCCGGTAGCAGTAAATACTTACTGCTGCCTCAGCAGTTTCTCCAGCAGCAGGGCCAGGCGCCGTCCGGCCAGCACGACACGCTCGTTGGCGGTACGCTGCGCCCGCTCGTGATAGGCGGACGTCAGGGTCGGCACGTCGCCCTCCAGACCTTCATAGACGACGTTCTCGGCAAGTGTCTGCCCTTCCTTCAGCCACTGGCCGACGCTGCCGGCGCTCTCCGGCCTGTGGCCCAACGCGGCGAGTCGTTCGGCGGCCTTCCCCAGGCGATCGCCGCGTAGCCAGGGCGGACCGGGAAGATCGTCCCAATAGGCGTGCAGCGTCATTTCGCGTCGTCGCGGATGGAACGGGTTGTCGATCCACAGACGGTTGCCGCCCTCATCGCCCCGTGCTTCCTCGTCGTAGCGGCTGACCGTGTGCAGCGGCTGGTGAGCATCGCCGACAAGGTGGATCAGCCACGGCAGCGCGTAGGCCCGGGCGGCGATCCCGCTGTCCCGCTGCCCGAGTGTCCTGACCAGCTGTGCCATGCGCAAGGGCAGCTCGCCGTCACCCGGACGCTGTACCGGCTTCGCAAACAGCGGCTGGTCGATATAGTGCCAGCGCCCGTGCCGGGCCATGTCGGGAAATCCGGGCAACTGACGGGTCTCCGCATCGCTGTCGTCGTGAAAGCGAGCGTCGCGCCGGATGTCGTCCGGCCAGGTGCTGGCCTCGACGAAAGCCCCCTGGGCCGGGTCCTCCGTCCTGTTGCGTGCCAGCCAGATGGCGTAATCCGGGTGGGCCGCCACCAAGCGACCGGCGGCGGTGCGCGTTTCTTCATCCATCGCCTGCCAGGCGATCGTGGCGGTCAGCCGATGTCCGGCTGCGTTCCAGGCCAGCACCGGCGCGCTGGTGGCGATCAGCGTGCATGCCAGCAAGGCACGGGTCGCGGCCGTGCGCAAGTTCATTGGCCGGGAGGCGGGCGATCGAGTTCGATGTCGTGCGCCGACACCGGGTCTTCGAGCGGCTCAAGGTGCGTCAGCACCGAGGCGTGCGGCAGGCCGTTGCGGATTTCTGCCTCGATTTCCTCGGCCAGGTCGTGGGCGCGTTGCACGCTCCAGGCACCGGGGACGAGGATGTGAACCGTGACGAAACAACGCGCGCCAGCCTGCCGGGTGCGCAGGGCGTGGAAGTCGATGCCGCCGGCCCGGTAGCGCTCGAGGACGGCGACCACTGCGGCCTGCTGGTCCGCGGGCAATGCTTCGTCCATCAGACCCGAGGCCGAGCGCCGGACCAGTTGCCAGCCCGTCCACACGATATTGCTGGCAACGAGCAGCGCCAACAACGGGTCCAGCCAAAGCCAGCCGGTCAGTGCGACGGCACCGACGCCGACGATGACGCCGGCCGAGGTCCAGACATCGGTCATCAGGTGATGGGCATCGGCCTCCAGCGTGATCGAGCGGTGTTCCCGGCCCGCCGCGAGCAGCACGCGCGCCGTCAGCAGGTTGATCACCGAGGCGACGACGGAGACGACCAGGCCGATACCGATCTGCTCCAGCGGTTGGGGATGCAGCAGGCGCTGCACGGCGGTGACTGCGATGCCGACGGCTGCCGCCAGGATCAGCATGCCCTCGAAGCCGCTCGCGAAATACTCTGCCTTGCCGTGCCCGTGGCTGTGGTTGTCGTCCGGCGGCAGCGCTGCCAGCGACAGCATGGCGAGCGCCATCACGGCACCCGCGAGGTTCACACCCGACTCCAGCGCATCGGAAAGCAGACCGACGGAGCCGGTCATCCACCAGGCGGCGGCCTTCAATACGATGGTGGTCAGTGCTGCGGCAATCGACAGCCACGCGTAGCGTTTCAGGGAAGGGGAAACCATGGCGCCATTATGCCGGAAGACTGTTGTAGGCATGCTACACTTTCCGCTTCCATTCACGCTCTGAGTCGCTTGCTCGCCACACCCGTGCCCAAGGTTTCCGCAGCCCGTGTCTCCCATGCCTTGCCGGCCGACTCGCTGGCACGGGCTTTCCTGCTGGCTTCCCACGCGGTTGCGGCGGTGATCGGGGGGCGCAGCCTGGCGGAAGTGGTCCTCGCACCCGCCGGCGAATTGCCTGCGACGCGGGCGTCGGCACAGGAACTGACCTATGGCGCATTGCGCCGCTTCGGGGAGGGTGACGCGCTGCTTGGACGCTTGCTCGAGCGTCCGCTCGCCAAACCGGAAGTTCGAGCCCTGCTCCTCTGCGCCCTGCATCGGCTCGACGCCCGTCCCGATGCAGCGCATACCATCGTCGACCAGGCGGTCGAGGCGGCCGGGCAACTGGCGCGCGGGGCGTTCCGCGGGCTGGTCAATGGCGTGCTGCGCAGCTACCTGCGCCAACAGACAAGCCTGCGCTCCGAGCTTCATGGCGACGAAGCCGAATACCGTCATCCTGCGTGGTGGCTGAACCGTCTGCGTGCAGCCTACCCGGAATCGTGGCCGCAGATCGTGGCTGCCGGCAACGCGCTGCCACCGATGAGCCTGCGGGTGAACTGCCGCCACCTGACGCGGGATGACTATCGGCAGCGCCTGTCCGCCGTCGAGATCGAATCCTCACCGGTGGGCGACGCCGGTCTGCGACTGGCGCGACCGCAACCGGTCGAGGCGCTGCCCGGTTTCAGCGAAGGCTGGGTATCGGTGCAGGATGCCGGCGCGCAGCGTGCCGCAGAACTGCTCGATGTCGTTGCTGGCCAGCGTGTCCTCGATGCCTGTGCGGCGCCCGGGGGCAAGACCGCTCACCTGCTCGAACAGGCCGATCTCGACCTGCTGGCACTGGAAATGGATGCAACGCGGGCGAGGCGCATCGACGAAAATCTGGCTCGCCTCGGCTTGAAGGCCCGGGTGCTCGTGACCGATTGCCGCAAGGTCAAATCCTGGTGGGACGGCCGGCCCTTCGACCGCATCCTCGCCGACGTGCCGTGTACCGCATCGGGTGTCGTGCGCCGGCATCCCGACAGCAAATGGTTGCGGCGCGAGGCCGACATCGCGAGCTTCGCGCGGACACAGCGGCAGATCCTCGACGCACTGTGGCCGACCCTCGCGGCCGGTGGCAAACTCCTCTACGCCACCTGCTCGGTGTTTCCGGAAGAGAACCGGGCGCAGGTCGCCGGTTTCACCGCCGCCCGGCCGGACGCCGTCCTGCTCGGCGAGACGCAGCTGCTACCGCAGGATGATCATGACGGGTTCTACTATGCGTTGCTGCAGAAGACTCGCTGAACTGTTCCAGGCGCTCGCGCTGGCTGCCATGCTCGCGCTGGCACCCGTCGCGCAGGCCGCCGAGATCGACCTGCGCGGCATCCAGATATCGCCGGCCGAGGATGGCGGCCTGGTGCTCGCCACCGACCTTGCATTCGATTTCAGTCCGCGTCTGGAGGAAGCCGTCGGCAAGGGGCTGACGCTGCATTTCGTGGCCGAGTTCGAACTGACGCGCCCGCGCTGGTACTGGTTCGACGAGCGGGTCATCCAGATTCGTCAGACCTGGCGCCTGACCTACCATGCGCTGACCCGCCAGTACCGCCTGTCGACCGGCGCCCTGCATCAGAGCTTCAGCAGCCTTGACGAGGCGTTGCGCAGTCTTTCCCGGATCCGCAACTGGCAGATCGCCGAGCGTGACCGCCTCGCGCCCGGCGAAACCTTCGACGCCGGCCTGCGTGTCCGCCTCGACACCTCGCAACTGCCCAAGCCGTTCCAGGTCGAAGCCCTGTCGAACAAGGACTGGATCCTCTCGTCCGACTGGAAGCGCTGGTCCTTCACGGTACCGCGCGTACCTGCCCCTGTGGCGCCCGTCATGACGACCGGCGAGGAGGCGAAATGAAGGTCCTGCTGATCGTCGCGGCGGCCTTCGGTGCCATCCTGCTGTTCCTGCTGGCGACCGCGAGCGCCAATACCGCCCTCTTCGCGCGCCACTACCCATGGCTGATCGGCCTCAACGTCGTCGTCGCGATCGCCCTCGCCTCGTTGCTCATCTGGCAGCTGCGCCAGCTCTGGCGCGAGCATCGGCAGAAGGTCTTCGGTTCGCGCCTCAAGTTGCGCCTGATGCTCTTCTTCGGCTTGATGGCGGTGATTCCCGGTGCGCTGATCTACGGCGTGTCGGTCCAGTTCCTCACCAAGAGCATCGAGAGCTGGTTCGACGTGCGCGTCGAGAAGGCGCTCGAATCGGGCCTCGCGCTCGGCCGCAGCGCACTCGACGCACAGTTGGCCGATCTCATGGACAAGGCGCAGGGCGTCGCGCTGGAGGTGGCCGATTTTCCGGAACCCCAGCAGCGCGGCCAGCTCAACCGCATGCGCGAGCAGGCCGGTTCCGAGACCATCGGCCTCTTCACCCAGTCCGGCCAGCTGATCGGCAGTGCGGCCAGCAGCCTCGGCATGCCCACGCCCCCCCTGCCGACGCCGACGCAGCTGCAGCAGGTGCGCGCGGGCCGGGGTGTCGGCGCCATCGAAGGGGGGGCCGGCGACCTCTACGTCCGCGTGCTGGTCCCGGTGCTGGCGCGCAAGCTCGGGGCCGAACCGCGCGTCCTGCAGCTCACGCACGCCGTTCCGGCGGGGGTCGCGCAGAATGCCGAAGCGGTGCAGGAGGTGTACCGCGATTACCAGGAACTGTCGCTGGCGCGTCAGGGCCTGACGCAGATCTACGCACTGACCCTGACGCTGGCCGTGCTGCTCGCGCTGTTTGCTGCCTTTGCACTGGCCTTCGTGATGGCGCGTCGCCTGTCGGCACCGCTTTCCATCCTCGCCGAAGGCACGCAGGCGGTGGCCGCAGGTGACTTCACGCCGCGGCAGGCCATCTACAGCCGTGATGAGCTTGGCGTGCTGACACAGTCCTTCAGCCAGATGACCCGCCAGCTCGACGATGCGCGCAAGGAAGCGGAACGTCACCGGGCCGAAGTTGAATCCGGGCGTGCCTATCTGGAATCCATTCTCGCCAACCTCTCTGCCGGCGTGCTCGTGTTCGACAGCCGCTTCCTGCTGCGCAACGCCAACGAAGGTGCGCTCGCCATCCTCGATGACAATTTCCAGGGGCTGTTCTCGGAACTGGTCGATGCCTGGCCGCGCCAGCGCGTCCTCGGGCAGGCGATCCGCGAGGGTTTCGCCGGCCGTTCCGGCAGCGAGTGGCACAGCCAGATCGAACTCGAGCGCCCCAACGGCATGCCGCAGATCCTGCTGTTGCGCGGTTCCAAGCTGCCCGAGGCGAGTGGCGGTGGCTATGTCGTCGTCTTCGACGATGTCACCCGGCTCGTCGCAGCGCAGCGCAGCGCCGCCTGGGGCGAGGTCGCGCGGCGCCTGGCGCACGAGATCAAGAACCCGCTGACACCGATCCAGCTCTCCGCCGAGCGGCTGCAGATGAAGCTGGCCGACAAGCTGGCCAACGGCGACGTCGACTTCCTCAACCGTGGCACGCAGACCATCATCAACCAGGTGCAGGCGATGAAGCGCATGGTCGACGATTTCCGCGACTACGCCCGCCTGCCGGCGCCGGAAGTCGCGCCGCTCGATCTCAACGACCTGATCCGCGAAGTGCTGGGACTCTACGAGAACTCCAGTGCGGAGGTTGCGGTTCGTCTTGCCGACGGATTGCCGCTGGTCCTCGGGGATGCGACGCAGATGCGCCAGATCATCCATAACCTGCTGCGCAATGCCGAGGATGCGCAGGAAGACCGCGAACATGCGCACATCGAAATCGGCACACGCACGATCGGCGACCGTGCCGAACTCTTCGTGGCGGACGCCGGCCCGGGTTTCCCGCCGGAGATCATCGCCCGCGTCTTCGAGCCCTATGTGACGACCAAGGCCAAGGGCACCGGACTCGGCCTCGCCATCGTCAAGAAGATCGTGGACGAGCATCACGGCAACATCGACATCACCAACCGTCCGCAAGGCGGTGCGCAGGTCTCCATCCGCCTGCCGCTGTCTCCGCGGCAAACCGAACAAGCACAAGCGAAAGTGGCAAATGGCACACATCCTGGTCGTTGACGACGAAATCGGCATCCGCGAACTCCTTTCGGAGATCCTCGCGGACGAGGGGCACAGTGTCTGGCTGGCGGAGAACGCCACCGCGGCGCGCCGCATCCGCGGCGAGAAGCGGCCCGATCTGGTGCTGCTCGACATCTGGATGCCCGACACCGACGGCATCTCGCTGCTCAAGGAATGGGCGGCCAACGGCCAGCTGACGATGCCGGTGGTGATGATGTCCGGACATGGCACGATCGATACCGCGGTCGAGGCGACGCGCATCGGTGCCGCCGATTTCCTCGAAAAGCCGATCGCGCTGCAGAAGCTGCTGGCGACCGTGAAGAAGGCGCTCAAGCACGAAATGGCGCCGGCCAAGGCACCGCTGACGCTCGACGCCTTCACCCGCTCGCCGCTGATCAAGGATCTCAAGAAGCGCCTCGAGCAGGCTGCCGCGAAGACGCCGGTGCTGATGCTGAAATCGGCCTCGAGCGCCATTGCCGAACTCTGCGCCCGCTCGCTGCAGCCACCGCATTCGCCGTGGCTGGACCTGGCGACCGTGAGCGGCCCGCTGACCCAGGAAATGCTGCAGAAAGCTGCGGGCGGGATCGTATTCGTCGCCGATCTCGCCGGCATGGGCAAGCTGCAGCAGATGAATCTTGCCTTCGCGCTCGACCGGCTCGAAAAGAACAACGCCATGCTCGTCTGCGGTACGACGAAGCCGGTCACGGCGCTGGCCGATGCGGGCTGGGACAACGCGCTGCTCGTCCGCATCGCCGAGGTCTGGCTGGCCTTGCCACAGCTGGCGGCACATGGCGACGAGATTCCCGAGATCGCCTCGTTGCTGCTGACGCACCTCGCCGAACGTGGCGAAGTGCCGATGCGCCGGCTGTCGGTGAGCGCGCTCAATGCGCTGCGCATGCACCGCTGGCAGGGCGACTGGCCGGAGCTGCAGGCGGCGGTGAAGAACCTTGCGCTGACCGCACTCGAAGACGAGATTCTGGCCGAGGACGTCGGCCGGGTCCTGCAATCCGAGGTGCGCGAGGCGAGCGAGGCGCCGACGCTGCTTCCCTTCTTCGAGCAGCCGCTGCGCGATGCGCGCGACGAGTTCGAGCGGCTCTACTTCGAGCATCACCTGAAGCTGGAGAGCGGCAACATGACGCGCGTCGCCGAGAAGTCGGGGCTCGAGCGTACCCACCTCTACCGCAAGCTGAAGCAGCTCGGCATACAGATCGGTCGCCGCGGCGAGGAGTAAGATTTCGGCATGACGGCCAGCGCGATGGCCGGCTGGAGGGAGCGAAATGAAGATCATCATCCTCGGCGCGGGTCAGGTGGGTGCCAGCCTGGCCGAAAGCCTGGTCTCGGAAGAAAACGACATCACCATCGTCGATACCGATGCCGCCCGCCTTGCGCATCTGCAGGATCGCCTCGACCTGCGCGCGGTGACGGGAAACGCTGCCTGGCCATCGGTCCTGCGCGATGCCGGGGCCGATGATGCCGATCTGCTGATTGCGGTGACCCAGAGCGACCAGACCAACCTCGTTGCCTGCAAGGTCGCCAAGTCCGTCTTCAACCTGCCGACGCGAATTGCCCGCCTGCGCTCCGGCGACTTCCTGCGCAACGAGGTATTGCTGTCGGATGAGAACTTCGCGGTCGATTTCGCCCTCTGCCCGGAAGAAATCGTCACCGATTACGTCGCCAAGCTGGTCGAATTTCCCGAAGCGCTACAGGTGGTCGAGTTCGCCAATGGGCGGGTGACCCTGGTGGGCGTCAAGGCGTATGAAGGCGGCCTGCTCGTCGGCAAGCCCATCAACGCAATGCGCGACCATTTTCCCCCGGGCATCGAAGCGCGCATTCCGGCCATCTTCCGTCGCGGCAAGCCGCTGGCGCCGGAGGGCGACACCATCATCGAGACCGGCGACGAAGTTTTCCTGCTGGCAGCGACGGAGGTGATCCGTCCGGCCCTGCGCGAGCTGAGGCGCATGCAGAAACCGGTGCAGCGCGTGATGCTCGCCGGCGGTGGCAATATCGGGCAGCGGGTGGCCGCACGCCTGCAGAAGCGCTACGAGGTGAAGATCATCGAGCAGTCGCCGGCCCGTGCCGAAATCCTGGCCAACGTATTGAACAACGTGCTCGTCCTGGGTGGGGATGCGACCGACGAGGACCTGCTCGAGCAGGAAAACATTTCCGAGATGGACATGTTCCTCTCGCTGACCAACGACGACGAGGACAACATCATGTCGGCGACGCTGGCCAAGCGTCTCGGCTGCAAGCGGGTGGTCGCACTGATCAATCGCCGCGCCTATGCCGACATGGTGCAGGGGGGGCCGATCGACATCGGCCTTTCGCCGGCGCAGGTGTCCATCGGTGCCCTGCTCGCCCATGTCCGTCGTGGCGACGTGGCCGGTGTCCACAGTCTGCGGCGCGGTGCCGCCGAGGGGCTGGAGATGGTTGCCCACGGCGACGCGAAGACCTCCAAGGTGGTCGGCAAGAAGATCGGGGAGATCGAGTGGCCGGCAGGCGTCACGGTCGGCGCCATCGTGCGCGATCTGGACGAGCAGCAGGTGATCGGCGTTTCCGATGATGGCACCAGCATCCGTCGCTTCGGCCGCGTCGTCATCGCGCATCGCGATACGGTGATCGAATCCGGCGACCATGTCATCATCTTCTGCGTCCGCAAGAAACTGGTGCGACGCGTCGAAAAGCTGTTCCAGGTCGGTTTCGGCTTCCTCTGAACGGTACAGGCATGGGCCGTTACGCTCCCGTCTATCGCGCACTCGGCATGATCATCATGCTGTTCGCACTGACCATGCTGATTCCGCTCGCGTGGTCCTACATCTCGAGTGATGGTGCCCAGGCCTCCTATGACGAAGCCTTCGGCCTGACCTTCCTGTCGGGTTTCTATCTCTGGTACAAGACCCACAACGAAAAGCGTGAACTGCAGGTGCGTGATGGCTTCCTGATGGTCGTCCTGGTCTGGACCCTGCTGCCGGCTTTCGCGACGCTGCCGCTGATGCTGCAGCTCGGGCTCAGCTTCACCGATGCCTATTTCGAGACGATGTCCGGCCTGACCACGACCGGATCGACCATCCTGTCCAACATCGACACGCTGCCGGAATCGATCAACCTGTGGCGCCACCTGCTCGTCTGGCTCGGAGGCATGGGGCTGATCGTGCTGGCTGTCGCTGTGCTGCCGCTGCTCGGTATCGGCGGCCGCGCCATGTTCAAGGCCGAAACGCCGGGACCGATGAAGGATTCCAAGATGACGCCGCGCATCGCGCAGACGGCGAAGGGGCTGTGGGCCGTATATTTCGGCGTCACGCTCGCCTGCGTCTTCGCCTATCGCTGGGGCGGCATGAACTGGTTCGATGCCGTCTGTCACACCTTCTCGACCATGGGCCTCGGGGGGTTCTCGACGCACGACGCAAGCTTCGGCTACTTCGATTCGCCGACGCTCGAATTCATCGCCGTCGTGTTCATGCTGATCGCCGGCATGAACTTCGCGACCCTCTACCTGGCCCTGGCGCACCGCTCGGTGATGCCCTACATCAAGGATCCGGAAGCGCCCTGGTTCCTCGTCGTTACCCTCGGAAGTGTAGTCGTCATCTCGTTCTATCTGTGGGCCAACGGCGTCTATCCCGACGAGGCGACGGCGCTGCGCCATTCACTTTTCAACGTTGTTTCGATCGCCACGACGACCGGTTATGCCAGCGTCGACTACGCGCTGTGGCCGATGTTCGCACCGCTCTGGATGCTTTTCCTGTGCAGTTTCGCGACCAGCGCCGGTTCGACCGGCGGCGGCATCAAGATGATCCGTGCGCTGCTGCTCTACAAGCAGTTCTACCGCGAGTTGGTACGTGCGATGCATCCGGCCGCGGTCTATAACGTCCGCATCCGTGATCAGGTCATGCCGCAGGGCGTCCTCTTCGCTGCCCTGTCCTTCGGTTTTGTCTATATGGTCAGCATCGTCTCGCTGACCTTGATCATGTCGTTCTCGGGTCTCGACATCATCTCCGCCTTCACCGCCATCGTCGCCAGCATCAACAACACCGGACCGGGTCTCGGGGTCGTCGGCCCGTCGACGACCTACGAAGTGCTCACCGATTTCCAGACCTGGGTATGCAGCTTCGCCATGCTGCTCGGCCGTCTCGAATTGTTTACGCTGCTCGTCGTGATGACCCCCGCTTTCTGGCGCAAATGAGCGCTCAGGGAGAGCCGGCACCGGTCAGCTTCGCCGAAGCCTTCCGCTTCTGGCTCAAGCTCGGCTTCATCAGCTTCGGCGGTCCCGCCGGGCAGATCGCGATCATGCATCAGGAGCTGGTCGAGCGTCGCCGCTGGATTTCCGAGCGCCGCTTCCTGCATGCCCTCAATTACTGCATGCTGCTGCCGGGGCCGGAGGCGCAACAACTCGCCACTTATATCGGCTGGCTGATGCATCGCAGCGTCGGCGGCATCGTCGCCGGCGCGCTGTTCGTGCTGCCATCGCTGCTGATCCTGATTGCGCTCTCCTGGCTCTACGTCGCCTTCGGCCACACGACGCTCGTCGCCGGCCTCTTCTACGGCATCAAGCCGGCGGTGACCGCGATCGTCGTGCACGCGGCGCACCGCATCGGTTCGCGCGCACTGAAGAACGGCGTGCTGTGGGCCATCGCCGCAGCTGCCTTCGTCGCCATCTTCGCGCTCTCGGTGCCCTTCCCCGCCATCGTCGCTGCGGCGGCGCTGCTCGGCTACATCGGTGGGCGGATGATGCCCGGCAAGTTCGTCACCGGCGGTGGTCACGGCACTGCCCAGGGGGCGCACGCCCCGGCCTTGATCGACGACGATACGCCGACCCCCGCGCATGCCCGCTTTCGCATGTCGCGCCTGTCCATCGTGGCAGCAACCGGTGCCGGCCTCTGGCTGCTGCCGATGGGCGTACTGACGATGCTGTTCGGCTGGAACCACACGCTGACGCAGATGGGCTGGTTCTTCACCAAGGCGGCGCTGCTGACCTTCGGTGGCGCCTATGCCGTGCTGCCCTACGTCTGGCAGGGGGCGGTGGTGCATTACGGCTGGCTCACCCCGACGCAGATGATCGACGGCCTCGCACTCGGCGAAACCACACCGGGACCGCTGATCATGGTGGTCGCCTTCGTCGGCTTCGTTGGCGGCTATTTCGACGCCCAGACACGCTCCCTGTTCGGGCCGGAGATGCTTTTCATCGCCGGGGCAGTTGCCGCCTCGCTGGTCACCTGGTTCACCTTCCTGCCGTCCTTCGTCTTCATCCTCGCCGGCGGGCCGCTGGTCGAGGCGACGCATGGCGAACTGCGCCTGACGGCACCGCTGACGGCGATCACCGCGGCCGTCGTCGGCGTCATCCTCAATCTCGCGCTGTTCTTCGCCTGGCATGTGCTCTTGCCACAGGGAGTGGCCGGGAGCGTCGATCTGCCGGCGCTGGCCATCGCCATCGCTGCCGCGCTCGCACTGTTCCACTTCAAGGCCGGTGTCATTCCGGTCATTCTCGCCAGCGGGCTGGCCGGGTTGGCGTTCTACGCCCTGCGTTGACCCAGCGCATGGCGGCCCCTGCGGAAAAGACGGATAATTCCCGCCTTTCCGCATCTTTCCGGCGCTTCCGATCATGACTCGACCCCGCAATGACAATTTCCTCCGTGCCCTGTTGAAGGAGCCGACCGACCATACGCCCGTGTGGCTGATGCGCCAGGCCGGTCGCTACCTGCCGGAGTATTGCGAGACGCGCAAGCGGGCCGGCAGCTTCCTCAACCTCTGCAAGAGCCCGGCGATGGCCTGCGAAGTGACGCTGCAGCCGCTGGCGCGCTACGATCTGGACGCCGCCATCCTCTTCTCCGACATCCTCACCGTGCCGGACGCGATGGGGCTCGGCCTCTACTTCGCCGAGGGCGAAGGGCCGAAGTTCGAGCGCCCGCTCAGCGAGGAATGGGCGATCCGCGACCTGACCGCACCCGACCCCTTCGATCACCTGCGCTACGTGATGGACGGTGTGTCCGAGATCCGCCGTGCGCTCGACAACTCGGTGCCGCTGATCGGCTTCTCCGGCAGCCCGTGGACGCTCGCCTGCTACATGGTCGAGGGCGGTTCGTCGGATGATTACCGCAAGGTCAAGACGATGATGTACGACCGTCCGGACCTCATGCACCGCATCCTCTCGGTGACGACCGATGCCGTCATCGCCTATCTGAATGCGCAGATCGACTCCGGCGCCCAGGCCGTGATGATCTTCGATTCCTGGGGCGGCGCGCTGTCGGCGGCGGCCTATCAGGAGTTCTCGCTGGCCTACATGAAGAAGATCGTCGCCGGCCTGAAGAAGGAAAAGGACGGCGAGAAGATTCCGTCGATCGTCTTCACCAAGGGCGGTGGTCTGTGGATCGAGTCGATTGCCGATACTGGTTGCACCGGCGTCGGGCTCGACTGGACGATCGACATCGGCGAGGCGCGCCGTCGCGTCGGCGACCGCGTCGCCCTGCAGGGCAACCTCGACCCGAACGTGCTGTTCGCCTCCCCGGAAACAGTGGCGGTCGAAGCCAGGAAGGTGCTCGACAGCTACGGTCCGGGCAACACCGGCCACGTCTTCAACCTGGGCCACGGCATCTCGCAATTCACGCCGCCGGACCGTGTGACGGCACTGGTCGACACGGTTCACGCCTACAGCCGCGAGCTGCGTAAAAAATCTGCCTGAAACCCGGTTTTTCCGGCTTTTGGCGCTTGACTTATGCACAGAATCTCCGGCCGCTTCGGTGGCCGGGGAAAAAAGTCAGTAAAATCAGTGCCGTTTTATTAAGTCTTTGATTTTTCACACCTAATTTTGTGCTGTTTTTTACAGCAAAGTGACAAAACCCCTTGTGGGCAGGGCAGTTACGTAAATCCCGCAGCAGCTATCCACAAAGTTATCCACAGAAATTGTGAACAACAGAAATTTCCCTGTCAGTGCAATGGTTTGCGGTGCTTTTCAAGAAGCCGCGCGAACAACGCAACCTAACTGAAACCCGCGCCAATGCTGCGCTGCAGCGAAATTTACCCGCTGATGTCATCATGTTTGCCATGAGCATCGTCCGCGTCGCCCTCGACGTACCCCTCTATCGCTGTTTCGACTATCTGGCACCGGGCGTGACCCGGGCTGCGATCGGCTGTCGCGTGCGTGTCCCGTTCGGTCGCCGCTCGGTGATCGGCCTCGTCGTCGATCTGCCGGAGGAGAGCGATCTGCCGGCAGCACAGTTGAAGGCGATCGAGGAACTCCTGCCGGCTCCGGTGCTGCCGGCGGACTGGTTCCGCCTGACCGGCTTCTGCGCCACCTACTACCAGGCGCCGCTCGGCGAGGTCATGCTTTCGGCGTTGCCCGCCGGCCTGAAGCGGCTCGATCCGCCGACGCCGCGCATTCCGAAGGTGGCGAAGGCGTTGCCCCAGCCCTCGCCGATGCCTGAGCTGACCGGCGAACAGACGGCGGTGATCGACGCCGTCCGTGCCGCCGGTGCCGGTTTCAAGCCTTTCCTGCTGTTCGGGGTAACCGGGAGTGGCAAGACCGAGGTCTATCTGCGCCTGATCGCCGACGCGCTGGACAAGGGCGGACAGGTGCTGTTGCTGGTGCCGGAAATCAATCTGACGCCGCAACTCGAGGCGCGTGTCGCGGCGCGTTTTCCGGCGGCCGGGCTGGTCAGCCTGCACAGCGAGCTGACCGAGGCGGCCCGTCTGCGCAACTGGCTGGCGGCAGCAGACGGTCGCGCGCGCATCGTGCTCGGCACGCGGCTGGCGGTGTTCACGCCGCTGCCCGACCTGGCCCTGATCATCGTGGACGAGGAGCACGACGCCTCGTTCAAGCAGCAGGACGGCATGCGCTACTCGGCGCGCGACGTCGCCGTCTTTCGCGCCCACGACCGCAAGCTACCGATCGTGCTCGGTTCGGCGACCCCGTCGCTGGAGAGCTGGGCCAACGCGACTGAAAAGGAAATGCGCGGCCGCTATACGCTGCTCACGCTGAAGGAGCGCGCCGTCGCGCAATCGCGATTGCCGGCCGTGCAGCGCATCGATCTGCGGAAGGAGAAAGCCGAGGAAGGCCTCTCCGGCATCCTGCTCGAAGCGATCGAAAAGCGGCTCGTGCGCGGCGAACAGAGCCTCGTCTTCCTCAACCGTCGCGGCTACGCGCCGGTGCTGGCCTGCACGTCCTGCGGCTGGATTTCGGACTGCCGGCGCTGTGCCGCCAACCTCGTGCTCCACCTGAAGGACCGGCGCCTGCGTTGCCACCATTGTGGCTACGAGACGCGCATCCCGAAGGCCTGCCCGACCTGCGGCAATCAGGACATCCATCCGTTCGGGCGGGGGACGCAGCGACTCGAGGAATTCCTCAAGGCGCGCTTCCCGCAGGCGCGCATCCTGCGCGCTGACCGCGATGTCGCGAAAAGCCGCAAGCAGTGGGAAGCGCTGGTCGAGCGCATTCACGCCGGCGAGGCCGACATCCTCGTCGGTACGCAGATGCTCGCCAAGGGGCATGATTTTCCCAAGCTGACGCTGGTCGGTGTCATCGGTGCCGATGCCGCACTCTTCGCTGCCGATTGCCGGGCGCCGGAGCGCCTCTTCGCGCAGCTGATGCAGGTGGCTGGCCGCGCCGGCCGTGCCGAATTGCCGGGCGAGGTCCTGGTCCAGACGCAATACCCGGATCACCCGCTCTACGCCGCCGTGGTTGCTCACGACTACGCGGCCTTTGCTGCCACGCAGCTCGCGGAAAGGCGTGTGGCAGGATTCCCGCCCTACAGTCACCAGGCCATGCTGCGTGCCGAAGCCCCGCAGATGGCCGACGCCATCGCTTTCCTGACTACGGCACGGGCTTGGCCCGGCTGCGATGCGCACCCGGCGGTGACGCTCTATGATCCGGTACCGATGCGCATGGCGAAGCTGGCCAATCTGGAGCGTGGCCAACTGCTCGTCGAATCTGCTTCACGGCCGGCGTTGCAGGCTTTTCTGGCCGAATGGCGCGCCGCGGTCGACGGCCTCAAGCTGCCGTCGCGTCTGCGCTGGCACCTCGAAGTCGATCCGCTCGATTATTGAAACGCCGACCCTGGCTCAGGAGGTTGCGCCCGCCATGCGCCAGGTTCGCTTGCCGGCCGCCTTTGCCTGATACATCGCTTCGTCTGCGGCACGCAGCAGCGACTCCCGGCAATCGCCATGGCCGGGGTGGATCGCGATGCCGATCGAGGTGCCGATGCGCAGTTCCGCACCGCGTACCGCGAACGGTGCGGTGATCTGCGCGATGAGGTCGGCGGCGATCCGCTGGGCCCGTTCGGCGCTCTCGATGTCGCGCAGCACGACAACGAATTCGTCGCCACCGAGCCGGGCCACCGCATCAGTTTCCCGAACCGTGCGCCTGAGGCGCTCCGCGACCTGTTGAAGCAGTTCGTCCCCGGCATCATGGCCGTGGGAGTCGTTGACGTGCTTGAAACCATCCAGGTCCAGAAACAGCAGGGCGAAGCCTTCCCCGTGTTCCCGGGTACGTTCCAGTGCCTGCTCGATCAGGTCGTTGAGACGGATGCGGTTCGGCAGCTGCGTGAGCGGATCCTGCAGCGCCTGGTTGCGAATCCGTTCCTCCGCGAGCTTGCGTTCCGTGATGTCGCTGTAGATGGTGACGAAGCCGCCGCCGGGAATCGGGGCACCGATGATTTCCAGTACCCGGCCGTCAGGACGGGTACGCTCGACGTGATGGTGCCGCGGATCGCGCGCGCGCGCCAGCAGTCCATCCCTGATCGTGTCCGGATCGCCGTCGCCATACTCGCCGCGTGCAAGGTTGAAGTCGATCAGGTCTTCGAAACGGACGACGGGCCTGTCCAGAAGCGAGCCCGGGAAATCCAGCAGGCTGCGAAAGAGCGGGTTGTGCGTGACCAGGCGCAGCTGGCTGTCGAAGAGCGAGATGCCGGCCGGAAAGTTGTCGATCAATGTCTTCAGCACCTGATGCTGGTGCTCGATCTGGGAGGCACTGTGTTTCTGTTCCGTGATGTCGGTATAGGTGGTCACGAAGCCGGAGACCCTGCCCCCGAAATGGAAGGGGTAGCCGTCTACCCGCAGGGTGCGTCCGTCACGCGCGGCGCGCTCGAAGCGATGCGCCTCGAAGCGACGCGCTCGATCGGCCCGCTCCCTGACCAGCTCGGCCGGATCACCCGGGCCGTATTCGCCCCGCTCCGCCGGATAGCGGATCAGGTCTTCGAAGCGCACGTACTTGTAGACCGCCCCCTGCGGCAGCCCGAGGATGTCGTAGATGTGATCGTTCCAGAAGAGCAGGCGCAGGTCCTCGTCGAACACCGTGACGCCGACGGGCAGGCCGCCAATGACGGCATGCAGCTGACTGAGTACCGCCTCGCGCTCCGATTCGACGGATTTCTCCGACGTGATGTCGCGAAAGGTGCCCGCGAACCGGAGCTTTCCGTCATGTTCGATCGGCCGCCCCTTGACGCGAATCGTCGCACGGTCGCCATGCAGGTTCATCAGCTGCAGTTCGAGGTTCAGGTTGAGCCGGCGGCTCACGGCCTGTTCGAGGGCGTTGCGGAAACGGTGCCGCTCGGCGTCACACATCAGTTCGCGCAGCAATGGTGCGCTGTGTGACGAAGTGCCGAGCATCGACGCGAGCAAATGCAAGGACGGGGGCGGCAGCATGAAGCTGTCGTTGGCGGGATCGTATTCCCAGTAGCCAATGCGCCCGAGCTGCTGCATGAGTTCGAGCTGTTCGCTGTCAGCCAGTGGCTGCACCGTCTCCTGAACCATCCTGTCTCCCTTGCCGGCCATGACGTTCGCCATTAACCGTTCGAGCCTACTCCACGGAAATGGCTCATGCAATGATCTGCCGGCAAATGCGCTCTATGGCACGACCCTTGCGTTTCGCTGTTTCCCTTAATCGAGGAGAACGGATCATGAAAATCGAGGAATCGAGCGTGCGTCTCGACGCAAGCCACAGCTACGCACGCCGCCAGGAATGGGAGAGCGACACGGTGGTGAGCTTCCGCGAAGCCATCCGGGCGGCCGATGCGGCACTCGAGGTGCCGCCGGAAAAGCGCGAGACGGAGGATATCCGGCGCCTGCTGCAGGATCTCGTGGCGGCAATTCTGGCCCTGCTGTCAGGCGAAAAATGCCGTAGCGACGAGCGCCTGCCGGAAGAACTGCCGCCGGCCGCGCGCCGGGGCGGTCGCGCCATCGAGTGGCAGACCCGGACCCGGGAGTATCTCGAGGAACATGAGCAGACGACGGTGAGCGTCGCTGGCGAAGTGCGGACCGCTGACGGCAGGGCGATTGCCTTCAATATGGAACTGGCGATGTGCCGCGACTTCTCCTGCACGCGCGAGTCGGTCGAACAGGGTCGCGTCGAATTCAGGGATCCGTTGGTCGTCAATTTCGCCGGCAACGCCGCCGCCCTGTCCAACAAGCGCTTCTGCTTCGACCTCGATGCCGACGGCAAGGTCGAGCAGATTCCCGAGCTGGCTGCCGGCAGCGCCTATCTGTGCTTCGATAGCGACCGCGATGGCCGCATTGCCGACGGCCGCGAGCTGTTCGGTGCGACCGGCGCGCACGCCGGTGACGGCTTCGCCGATCTTGCCCGCCTCGATGCCGACGGCAACGGCTGGGTCGACGAAGCCGACCCAGCCTATGCCGCACTCGGGGTCTGGTTTCCGGACGGCAAGATCCAGCCGCTCAAAGAGGCCGGCGTCGGTGCGCTGAATCTGGCCAGCGCCTGGTCACCCTTTGCGCTGCGCGACGGTGACAACCGGCCGCTCGGCCAGATCTGGCGCAGCGGCGTCTATCTGCACGAGGACGGCCGTGTCGGCAGCCTGCAGCAGATCGATCTGGGCGTGCTCGAGCCGGGGGGCAGCGCCGGGGGCGACGTCGGGAAGGCGCAGGTCTGAGGCCCGGGTGCGCAGCACGCGCGGGGCTTCGGCGAGCCGCGCGCGCTGCAGCCAGGTGAATACCGATTCGACCGTCACCGTTTCGATCTGGCCGGCCATGCGCCGGTCGAAGGGATGATCGTCGAAGGCGATGTGCGCGGTACCGATCCGTGCCCCGAGCCGTTTCAGCGTCGACACGTACAGCGTTGCCGGCCGGTAGTCGAAGGCCCGTAGCCAGGCGCGTGCCTGCATGCGGCTGCCGACGGCCGGCTCGGCCAGCAACGCCAGCGTCTCGATCGCCCACTGGTTGCTCTGCTGGTAGGGCCCGGACCACGGGTAGGCGAGCATGTTGTAGCGCGGCTCGTGCAGGCGGGCGAGCAGCGCGTCGTCCTTCAGTTGCGGCAGCACGCGGGCAGCCAGCGCCGGTTCGAGCACGGCGATGCCGGCTTCGTGGGCGTAGAGCCCGTCCCCGAAGAATTCGGCCAGGCCCTGCCGGTAGAGGTTGCTGCGGTCACTGCCACACTGGTTCAGCTTGTGCACGACGCGCCACGCGCCCCGGCCGCCGAGCGCCGTATCGTCGCGGTAGACGATACCGAGGTGCGACCAGCGCAGCCCGTACTCCGTGAGGTTCTGCCCGGCACGGGCGATCACCAGGACGCGGGCGCCCTCCTTCGCGGCCAGTTCGTCGAGCTGCCGCGAGACGCTTGCCGCGAGTTCGAGGTCTTTCGTCATCGACGCCACGGTCGGCCGGCGTGGTTCGCAGTGCTGACCGGCCACCACGCTGCCCGCGAAGAGCAGCGTGGCGACGAGGGCGAGCAGGCAACGCAGCGGGGCGTTCATCAGCGTACCCGTTCGTTGTAGAGCAGCGATTCGCCGAGCGCGTTCGGCACGATGCACAGCACCTCGCCGGCGACCGACAGCAGCCAGCCGGCCGCGACCACGGTCACCGAAATCGCGGTACCGACGCCAACCGCGACGCTGGCGGCGAGTTCCCCGGAAACCCGCAGGCTGGCCGTCGCGCCGTCGGAGGCGCGACGGACGACCCAGACGGTACCCTGCGCGGAGACATCGATAGCCGTCACGGTCAGCATCACACCTGCGGCGAGGAACGCGACCGGCGCGGCAATCAGCACGGCCACCGGCAGCGACAGTGAGAGGCTGGAGGCAGCACTGGCTTCCGGTGCGCCGTTGTGGGCGTGGCTGGCCGTGGCGGTGATGGCCAGTGGCAGGGCGGCGAGCGCGCAGACGGTGCGCAGCGAGCGGCGGCGGGAAAGGTCGGTCATGACGCGCTCCTTACTGTTGTGCGTGATCACGTTCGATGCGCTCGGCCTCGTAGGCGTCGCGCAGCATCTTCGCCAGCGTGAAGGCGGCGGAGATCAGGTAGAGCCAGCTGACGACGAGGTAGGCCTTCCACGTCGGATTGATGTCCATGCGGAACAGTCCCCAGCCGGTCAGTGCCATCGCAACGCCGAAACCGCCCCAGACGACCAGCGACCACAGCGGGGTGTCGCTGGGTGTGACGGCGTTGTCGCGGACGAATTTCGAGAGCGCGAAGGCCGTCGACAGGCAGAACACGTAACCCATGACCATGAAGGCGCGATCGAGATCGGCGCCCGGCAGCCAGGCGAGACCGGTGCCGCAGACGAGCAGTGCGAGGCCGAAGGAAATCCAGGTCTGCAGGCGCCAGGCGCGGGTGTCGCGCTGGACGATGACGGTGCTCCCGGCGGCTGCAGGGTTGCCGTTGCGGGGGGCGAGGCTTGCGGTGCTTTCCATGATGCGTCTCCTTGTGCGTCGTGATGTGACGTGTGCATCTTGGGCAAGGAAAGCATCTGGTACAAGGAAAGGCGCCGACGTGCAATTGATGGGCGCCTGTAGTATCTTCATCCGATACTTTTCTCGATTGGAGCCGTCGCATGAGCACCACCGCCGATCTCGTTTCTCTCCTCAAGACCGAGCTGAAGACGGCCGGCATCACCTATGCGCAGGTCGCGCAGCGACTGGGCATGGCCGAGTCGAGCGTCAAGCGCATGTTCTCGAAGAGCGGCGACATGCCGCTGTCGCGTATCGACGAGATCTGCCGCGTGCTGAACATGGACTTCGCCGACCTCGCCCGCCGCGTCGCCGATACGCAGCCGCTGCTGCTCGAACTGACACTGGCGCAGGAGAAGGCCGTGGTCGCCGACCGCAAGCTGCTCACGGTGGCGATCTGCGCGTTGAGCCAGCTGCCGGCCGAAGAGATCCTTGCCACCTATCGCCTGACCGAGGCCGAGCTGGTGAAGGCGCTGACCCAGCTCGACCGCATCGGCATCATCGACCTGCGCCCAGGCAACCGCTACCGGCTCAAGGTGGCCAAGGGCTTCCGCTGGCTGCCGCAGGGGCCGGTGATGAGCTTCTTCCGCAAGGAAGTGCTGCACGACTATTTCGCCGGCGGCTTCGACGGCGAGTCGGAAATGCTGATGGTGGTGCACGGCGAGATCGGCCGCGGACTGGCGAACTCCTTCCGCGAGCGCCTGATGCGCATCGGACAGGATTTTTCCAACCAGCACCTCGCCGACCAGAAGCTGCCGCCCGACCAGCGCCGGCCCTACACCATCGTGATCGGGATGCGTTCGTGGCTGATGGCGGCGCTGGCGGAGATGCAGCGCTAGGCGCAGGGCCCGCGTTGCAGCGATCTGAACAAGCGACCGGCCACGCAGTGATGGGCCCCGTCAGCTCCTTGCGAAAAGCAGCGAGTGCGCGAGAACCGGGCCTAGGGGGACGGCCGGCGCAATACGCTCGCCACGACCAGCCCGAAAACGAGTCCCCAAAACGCACTGCCGATACCGAACAGCGTCAGTCCCGACGCCGTCACCAGGAAGGTGACCAACGCCGCATCGCGCTCCGTCTCGTCCGCCAGTGCGGCTACAAGGCTGCCGCCGATGGTCGCCAGCAGGGCCAGCCCGGCGATGGTGAGGATCAATGCCGGCGGGAAGGCGGCAAGGAGGCTCGCTACCGCGGCGCCGAAAAGTCCGGTGAGCAGATAGAACACCCCGGCCCAGAGTGAGGCGCGGTAACGCTGTGCCGGGTCGGGGTCGGCTTCCGGGCTCATGCAGATGGCCGCGGTGATCGCTGCCAGATTGAACGAGAACCCGCCGAACGGTGCGAGCAGCAGGCCGGTGGCACCGGTCCAGCCGACCAGCGGCGAGGCCGGCGTCGTGTAGCCGTTGGCGCGCAGCACGGCGATCCCGGGCAGGTTCTGCGAGGCCAGCGTGACGACGAACAGCGGCACGCCGACGCCGAGCAGCGTCGCGACGGAGAACCCCGGCATCGTGAACACCGGTGCGGCCAGTGCCCAGCGTATTTCTCCCGAGGCGACGCTGCCGCTGGTGAAGGCCATGACGAGGCCGACGGCGAAGGTCAGCGGCACGGCATAGCGCGGCAGCCAGCGACGGCCGGCGAAGAAGGCGAGCAACATGGTGCCGACGAGCAATGGTGCATCGGCCAGCGCGGCAAAGGCCGAGGTGCCGAAACGCAGGAGGATGCCGGCCAGCATCGCGGCTGCCAGCGCCTTCGGTACCAGCCTGGCGAGGCGGTCGAAGGCGCCGCTGATGCCGACCGCCGTCATCAGCGCGGAGGCGAACAGAAATGCGCCGATGGCTTCGTTCATCGGGACCCCCGTCAGGCTCGTCGCCAGCAAGGCGGCCCCGGGTGTCGACCAGGCGGTCAGCACCGGCGTGCGGTAGCGAAGCGAGAGACCGATGCAGGTGACGCCCATCCCGAGTCCGAGGGCCCACAGCCACGAGGCGATCTGGGGCGGCGTCGCACCCGCGCTGTGCGCGGCCTGGAAGACGATGGCGGCGGAACTGGTATAGCCTACCAGCACCGCGATCAGGCCGGCGGAGACATGGGCGAGATGCTGCGCTGAGCGCTGCGTGAGGCTCGCTTCGGCGACGGGCCGGCTCATCCTTCCACCCGGTTTCGTCCGCCCTGCTTCGCCTTGTAGAGCGCCGCATCGGCATCGGCGATGAGCGTCTCGATGCCGGTCGTCGCATCGCCGACGAGGGCGATGCCGATGCTGACGGTGTAGGCCGGCAGCGTGCGGTCGCGCTGCTTTTCGATTTCCTTGCGGATGCGTTCGGCGACCTGGCGCGCTTCCTTGAGGCCGGTGTCCGGCAGCAGGATGACGAATTCCTCGCCCCCGAAGCGGGCGAGGATGTCCGGGATGCGCAGCATGTGGCCGGCGCGCCTGGCGAAATCCTTGATGACCAGATCACCGACGTGGTGGCCAAAGGTGTCATTCACCTTCTTGAAGAAATCGATGTCGGAAACGATCACCGACAGTGCGCGCTGCGAGCGCGTTGCGCGTGCCCATTCCACCTCGGCGCGCGCGAAGAAGGCACGCCGGTTGAGGGCGCCGGTCATCGGATCGCGGGTGGCGAGGTACTCGAGTTCGTCGCGCAGGCGTTCGTTCGCGAGCAGGATGAAGCCGATCGAAAGGGCCAGGATGCCGAGCGAGAAGGCGCCGAGGAAAACCTGCTGGATCAGGCTGCGGTCGAAAATGTCCTCGGCCTGCGCATCGGCCATCGACAGCGTGACGATGCGGACGGCGGCGACGAGCGCGCCGAATACGAAGCCGGCGGTCAGGAAACGGCTGCCGAAGCCGGCCGGACGCGCCTGCCAGGAGAGCCAGGCGCAGAACGTGAAGAAGGCGATGTGTGCGAGCGACATGATGAAGATGCGGCCGGGGTAGCTGTGGCTGCCCCAGGTCAGCCATGCCAGCAATAGCAGCAACCCGAGGATGGCATCGAGCGCCGGTCGCCACTTCGGTGTGCGACCGGTGTATCGCATCAGGCCAAAAACGAGGAACAGCTCGCCGAGCAGCAGCATCGCGCTCGCCAGCAGGACCGCCAGTGCATCCGGTGCCACGCCGCGCAGCGAAGCGAGCCCGGAGGCGCAACCCATCAGCACGACGGCCTTCGCCCAGTCGCGCAGTCCCTCGATGTCGGCCGGAAAGCTGCGCGCCTGCACCCACAGCACGAGCGCACAGAGCAGGCCGAGCAGGTTGGCGATGACGAGGAAGGTGCGCGGGTTGATCAGTTCCACGGAGGAGCGAAAGAAGTCAAAGCGTGAATTCGATTCGAAAAATACCGGAACAGTTAGTACATCAGGGCTATTGCCATTAGTTTTAACTTTCGTAACAATTCATCCGGAATATTTTCCGGGGTGGGTCATTCCGGGGCGGAGCGTTTGCGAAAAAAGGCGTAGCGCCGGGGGGGCATACCGATACGGGTGCTCAATGATCAGGTTGGCTGGCGACAATTTCATTCATTTGGCGTCGGGCGTCAATTTTCATCATCGGCACTCGCTGCCGTCGGCAACGCACACAGGATGATGCCTGCGTTATCGGTGCTTCAGATCCGATCAGCTTAACAACAACTATTCGAGGAGATCCAATGTCTGCAACTGTTCTACGTGGTTTGCTGTGGTCGACGCTGCTACTGTTTTCCAACGCTACGCTTGCGGATCAGAATCTGTTGAGCAACGGCGATTTCGAGAAGCCCGGATTTTCCTTCACGCCCGACCCCTACTGGATGGCGACCAACGACTATCGCTACCTGAATCCGGGGGCCAACGAAGCGCTTGCCGACTGGTTCGTTGCTGACAATGGCATTGGCCAGCGATCGTTCGTCTATCACCAGAACCGGTACCCTGTCGCCTCCGGAAACTACGGATTGGCGCTGAACGAAGGTTCTTCGGTTACAACGACCTTCGTAACGCAGGCCCCGGGCGTTCTTAATCTGCGCCTGAACATGACCTGGGCGACCGGCTGCCATTGCTTTCAGCCGGCACCGCTGAAGGTCATCGTCGATGGCCAGGAGATCGCGAGTTTTACCGGGCCGGGCAGCGATTTCCACTATTCCGACATGTCGCACGTGTACGAGGCCAGCTTCACGGTTGGCTTGGGTAATCACAGCATTACGCTGGCAAACCCGCAGATGATCGGTGATTTTCGCGAGTACCGGATCGATCAGGTCGTTCTGATGGCAGCACCGGTTCCCGAACCGGAAATGGCTGTGCTCATGATTGCCGGCCTTGGCTTCCTCGGCGCAGTGGCCCGGCGGCGGAAGGCACGGATCTCCGCCTAGCCTGTTGTCGAGCGGCATTCGCGCCTGCTGCCGATAAACCACCCGAACGCCGCGCCCTGCAGCAGGAGCAAGGTCGCGAAGACGACACGCAGTGCGCCGGCCTGGCTGTTTCCCATTCCGGTGAGCAGGTCGATCAGCAGGCCCATCCCCCACTGCGCGCCGAAGCCGCCGGCGAAGACCATCAGGTTGTAGGTCGTCGTCGCCCGGCCGGCCAGGTGCAGCGGAAAGCCGGCGGCTGTGAGCGAGTAACCGAGCGTGCCGAAACCGGCACAGACACCGTAGGCGATCCACAGCACGTGCGTCGCGGGCAGGGCTTCCAGCGTGATCAGTGCCAGCATCACGATCGACAGCGCGATGCCGGTCGCGAACAGGCGCACCGGCGGGATGCCACGCCGCGCCAGGCGCGTCGACAGCAGGCCGATGCCGATGTAGGTGAACAACATCGCGAAGCTCATCGCTGCGAGGTGGTCTGCGGCAACGGCACGCGAATAGCCGTTTACCTGCATCAGCCAGATCATCGACCATAGCCCCTGGATGGCCATGAAGCCACCGGTCATCGTCAGGCCGAGCGGGGCGATACGCCAGAAATGCGGGCTGGCGAAAACCTGGCGCACGCCGCGCCACTGTGCGGCCAGGCCTTCGTTGGCGTGCACGGGGGCTGTGTTTTCCGGAATGCCGAAGAACAGCCAGGCGGCTGAGGCGAGCGTCGCTGCGGTGAGCAGCCAGAAGATCTCGCGCCAGCCCGCAAGGTGCAGCAGCCATTCCAGCGGCGCCGTTGCCGCCAGCGCACCCAGCCCCCCGGCGGTCATCATCCAGCCGGTGAGCGACGCCTGTCGCTCGGGCGGATAGCATTGCGAGAAGGCCTTGAATGCCGCCATCAGGCAGGCGGAAACGCCAAGCCCGATGATGGCGCGGGCACCCGCAAGGCCGGTCATGCCTTCGGCCAGCGCGAAGAGCGCGGCACCGGTGGCCGCAGCAAGCAGGAGCGCGCTCTCGACCCGGCGTGCGCCGAAACGGTCGAGCAGCATGCCGAGCGGCAGCTGCGCCAGGCAGAAGGCGAGCAGGTAGGTGCTGGTCAGCAGGCCGAGGTCGCCGGCCGACAGACCGAGATCGCGCGCGAGTTCCGGACCGATCACCGCGTTTGCGGAACGGAAGAAATAGGACAGGAAGTAGGCCGCCGCGAAGGGCAGCAACAGCTTGTGCAGCGGCATCAGGCGTCTTTGCTTGCGGCCGGGTTGGCGGCAAGCCAGGCAAGGCGATCATCGATCCGCTTGACCCATGCCGGCGTCAGTCCGGGGGCGTGGGCGATCGTGCGCAGGCGATCGGCATCGGGGCGATGGAAGTGCCAGGTCGTCCACAGCGTGGCGAGCGGAACGGCGCCAGCCGGTCGCCCGATCAGCGTGATTTCGTCGCCGTCAGTCACTTCGCCCTCTTCCAGGACACGGTAGTACCAGCCCGTGTGGCCGCTCTCGTTGATGAAGGCGGTGATGCCGCCGAGGCCGTAGCGGGCGTCGATCTTCCAGCACGGGCGACGCGGTTGCGAAACCTGCACGACGGCGCTGCCGAGGCGGAAGGTATCGCCGATACAGACGGACGATTCATCGAGCCCGAAGGTCGAGATGTTCTCGCCGATGCTGCCGACGACCAGCACATCGGCGATCTGCGGGAAGCGCGCGGCGAGCCTGGCGTAGTTCTCGCCGGCGTAGTGGTGCACGGCCTTTTCGGGGCCACCGTGTACGCGGCGGTCCGCCTGCACGTCGCCGGCGATGCCCTCCTTCGTGATGCGCAGCGGGCCGGCTGCCGGCTGCTTCCAGATGGCACTGAACTGGCCGTCGTCACCGATGTAGCGCGGCGTACCGGTGTAAAGCTGAATCTTCATGCGTTGCTTTCGGGCCACAACCAGGCGGCGCCACGCACACCGGACGAGTCGCCGTGCGCGTGCTTCACCAGCCGGGTGGCAATGGTGTCGGAAAAGATGTGCGGCACCCACAGGCGCGGTACGTTCGTGTAGAGCCGGTCGAGGTTCGAGAGACCGCCGCCGAGCACGATCACCTGCGGATCGAGCAGATTGATGACGCTGGCCAGTGCGCGCGCCAGGCGATCCTCGTAGCGCTGCAGCGTCGCCTCGCAGGAGCCGTTGCCGGCGGCTGCGCCTGCGACGATGGCTTCCGGTGTCAGTGGCTCGCCTGTCACGGCGGCATGATCGCGTGCCAGCCCCGGTCCCGATAGCCAGGTCTCGATGCAGCCGCTGCGCCCGCAGTAGCAGGCCGGTGATGGCATCTCGTCCCGCGTCGGCGACGGCAGCGGGTTGTGCCCCCATTCGCCGGCAATCGCGTTGGCGCCGACCAGCAGTTCGCCACGCACGACGATGCCGCCGCCGACCCCGGTGCCGAGAATGACGCCGAAGACGGTTTCAGCGCCGCTGCCGGCGCCATCGACCGCCTCCGACAACGCGAAGCAGTTGGCGTCGTTGGCCAGGCGCACTTCCCTCTGCAGCAATGCCTGCAGGTCGCGCTTCAGCGGCTTGCCGATCAGGCAGGTGGAGTTCGCGTTCTTGATCAGGCCACTCTGCGCGGATTCGACGCCGGGCGTGCCGACGCCGACGCTGCCGCGGCGGCCGAGTTCGTTTTCCAGCGCCTCGACCATTCCGGCCACCGCCATCAGGGTCGCCATGTAGTCGCCGGCAGGGGTCGGGATGCGCCGGCGGGCGAGCACCTGCAGGCCATCGAAGGCAGCCGCCTCGATCTTGCTGCCGCCGAGATCGACGCCGATGCGCATGCCGGTCAGGCGTACCCCAGGAGTACTTCTTCGCGATGTCCGTGCATCGCTCAGGCGCCGTCCAGCGCGGCGAGCGCCTGTTCGTAGGTCGCCTGCACGGCGGCCGGGGCATCGATCGAGATGCCGAGGTCGCGCACGAGGCCGTCGTCGAGGCCGAAGATCCAGCCGTGGATCGTCAGTTCCTGGCCGCGGTTCCACGCTTCCTGCACCACGGTCGTCTGGCAGACGTTCAGCACCTGCTCGATGACGTTCAGCTCGCAGAGACGGTCCACCAGGGCCTTGTCGTCTGCGATGGGGGCCAGTCGCGCCGCGTGCTTCTGCTTCACATCCTGGATGTGGCGCAGCCAGTTGTCGACGAGGCCGAGGCGCAGGTTGAGATGCGCCGCCTTGACGCCGCCGCAGCCGTAGTGACCGACGACGAGGATGTGCTTGACGCGCAGCGCATCGACGCCGAACTGCAGCACCGACAGGCAGTTGAGATCGCTGTGCACGACCTGGTTGGCGACGTTGCGGTGTACGAACACCTCGCCCGGCAGCAGGCCGGCGATCTGGTTCGCCGGTACCCGCGAATCGGAACAGCCGATCCACAGGTATTCCGGCTCCTGCAGGCGCGACAGGCGCTGGAAGAATTCGGGGTCGTCACGGCGGATGCCTTCGGACCACTGGCGGTTCTTGTCGAAGAGGTGCTTGAGATCGGACATGCGGAGGAAGGCGCGTTCTGCGGCGAGGTGCAATGCGGCGATGCGGGATTGTACCGCAGGCGCCTGTCGCTAAATGCGGGCAGCGACGCCGCGTACGTGCCCGAGTGCGCTGCTCGAAGTCTTCAGGATCGCGCCCCCGCACTCCATCAGCAGCATGAAGAGATTGCGCTCCGAGTAGAGGCAGACGGGCCCTGTGATGCCGTAGCGCGCAGCCAGTTCCGGGCTGACGGGGGCATGACGGTCGCAGACCAGCTTTTCGCCGTCAGCGTAGTGGTCGCCGAGCTCGGAATGGATGCCGTAGCAGGATACGAACAGCTTGCCGCCTATCCTGAGGCGCTCAAGCAGGCTGCGCACCCGGACGCGCGCTTCCGCGTAGCGCAGCGACGAAAGGACGCGCTGGCACAGGATGAGGTCGAAGGGCTGCAGCGGGAGTTCGCTCGCCATGTCGTCGAAGTCTGCCACCGGACGCTGAACGATGCCGGCATGGCCGGGGTCACGGTCGGACAGCAGCAGCACCCGTACACCGAGCTTCGCGAGGCGAAGGGCCTGCTCTTCCGCGCCGGTACCGACGAGCATTGCCGTGACTGCTTCCCCCGCCCGCTGCCGTCGGGCGGCTTCGGCGAGTGCCCACTGATCCAGTTCGCAGGTTGGCGGCGGTAGCGCGCTCATGCGACCTCCTCTCTCCGTGGCCGGTTAGGCCTTAGGTTCGATCGTTCCATTTCATTGTTCTCGCTTCACCGATGGAACACAATAGGCAGATTAGAGGAGGAAGATTGCATGCTCGTGAAATTCGATTCGAACGTGGCCGGCGAGATGCTGATGTTCGCCGATGTGGCGCGGCGTCTGCTGACGGTGGCCGGCAAGGAATGCACGGCGCGTGGCGTGATCACGCGCGAGCAGATCCCGGAGATCGTTGCGCGCCTGCGCCAGGCGGCAAATGCCGATCGTGCGGCGCATGCGCCTGCCGATGGCGACGACGATAATTCGAACGTGGTCAGCCTCGGTCAGCGTGCGCAGCCCTTCATCGAGCTCCTCGAGCTGACGGCGCGCGAGTCGGAGGGCTTCGTCCTCTGGGAGGCGGCGAAGGATTTCGGCGACTAACGTCAGTTCGCCGGTGACGCGGCGCGCGCCTGCAGCCAGCCCATCAGTTCGCCGAGCGGCATCGGTTTCGCATAGAGATAACCCTGGGCGACGGGGCAGCCCAGTCCACGCAGGAAACCTGCCTGTTCGGGGGTCTCGACCCCTTCGGCAACGATGCCGACGCCGAGCTTCTGGCCGAGCGCGATGATCGTCTCGGCGAACATGCCGCCCTGCCCGTCGGCGATTTCGCTGATGAAGGTCCGGTCGATCTTCAGGCAGTCGATGGGCATCTCGCGCAGGTGCGCGAGCGATGAGTAGCCGGTGCCGAAGTCGTCGATCGCGATGCGCAGGCCGATCGCCTTCAGTGCCTGCAGGCTGTGCACCACCGCTTTCGGCTCCTCCATCGCCAGGCTTTCGGTGATCTCGAGCTCGATCGCGTAGGGCGGCAGGTCGTTTGCGGCCAGCGCCGCTTCGACCCGCTGCGCGAAGCCGCGTCGCCGGACTTGCGGCATGCTGACGTTCACCGCCACGTAGGCGGGGGCGTCCGCAAGGCCACGGATTTCGCGGAAGGCCGCGCACGCCGCATCCAGCACCCAGTCACCGATCTCGACTATCAGCCCGGAGTATTCGGCCAGCGGTATGAAGACCCCGGGCGGTTGCACGAAACCGTCATCACCCGGCCAGCGCACCAGTGCCTCGATGCCGACGACCCGGCCGCTGGCGAGCGATACTTGCGGCTGGTACCAGACGGCAAGCTTGCCATGATGAAAATCCTCGCGCAGGCGGCGGATGATGTCGAGACGCCAGCGCGTGTTGTCCTCCATCTCCGGGATGAAATATTCATGGCTGCTGTGCAGGCTGCGCTTGGCGCGGTTCAGCGCGATGTTGGCACGCTTGAGGAGCGAGATGCCGGTCCGGTCATTCTCGAGCGGCCGGCAAAAGCCGATCGTGATTGCGACTGGCAGCTGATGCTCACCGGCTTCGCAGGGCGGCATGAAGGCGTCGAACAGCGCTTCCGGGTTGACGCGGGTCTCGGGGCCGATCAGGCCGAAGACGTCGGCCCCGACGCGCGCGATGCGGCCGGTGCCCGCCATGTGCGCCTGCAGTCGCTTGGCGACGGAAACCAGCAGTGCGTTGCCGGCGTCGTGGCCGAGGCCGTCGTTGAGGTCGGCAAAGTGCTGCAGATCGAGCAGCGCCACGACGCCGTCGGGGCTGCCGCGGGCGGCGAATTCGTCGAGGTCGAGGATGAAGCGGGTCCGGTTCGGTAATGCGGTCAGGCCGTCGTGATAGGCGGTGTGGTGCAGTTGCTCGACCAGGCGGACGTTGCCGAAGCTGGCCGACATGTTGGCCGCGAAGACTTCGATCAGCTGACGGTCGCTGGTCGGTACGGGGGCCTGCGTATTCAGATAGACCGCCGCTTCCTGATGACCGCTGCGCAGGTGGATGACCGTATGGTCGTCGCCGAAAATATGGCGGCCTTCCGCGATGCAGGTTTCGATGGCCCGTACGATGGCGAGGTCGGGGATCGCGTGCAGCGGCTCGGCGACATGGCCAGCCAGTCGCCCGGTGGCGCCGACGATGTAGAGGCCGTCGGGATCGCTGGCGCAAGGGGAGCCGCGTTGTGCGCAAACGATGCCGTCGAGCGGCAGCTTGAGGATCGCCGCCAGCTGCGTCAGCACCCCCTCGGCGAGGGCCGTGATGGCCCGCGTCTCCATCAGGTCGGCGCTTGCGTGCACGATCATTTCGAGGCCGCGGCGGTTTTCCGCGATCGTCCGGATCTGCTCGAAGGAGCGCAGCGCAGAAGTGATTGCCGTGATCAGGCGCGTACGCGTCAGCTCGGCCTTGGTGCGGTAGTCGTTGATGTCGTATTCGTTGAAGACCGACAGTTCCGGTGCGTAACCCGGTTGCCCGGTGCGCAGGATGATGCGGCATTCCTTCATCTGCAGCGTGTCGCGGATATGGCCGACCATCGAGAGACCGGCGTCCTCCGTTTCCATGACGACGTCGAGCAGGACGACGGCGATACTGCGGTCCCCGGCCAGCAGCTCGCGCGCCTCGGCGGCGGAGTGGGCATGCCGCAGCATCAGGGGACGGCCGAGGATGCGGACCGCGTGCAGGGCGAACTCGGTTGCGGCGTGCACCTCGTTGTCGTCGTCGACAACGAGAATGCGCCAGCTGTCGATGCCGCTGCGGTGACCGCCGTGGTCATCATCCAGCAGGGGGATGAAATCGTCTGCTGCAGTTCCGGGATGTTGCGTCATGCGTCGTCTCCACGGTCGGACAATCGCGATGCCCCCCATGGCAACGCGAAATCGAAGCGCAGGCCCGGCCCGGTTGTGCCGGCCGGAGAACTGGTGGCAACAGTTACGGGGGCGGCAGCGGGGCCGTTCATGCAGCCATTGTTGGCACGATGGCGGGTACGGTCAAGCCACCGGCACATCCACCATCGCGTAGCGTTTCCTGACCGGCGCGACGACCTCGAAACTGCCGCGGAAACCCGCCGGAATGATGCCGGCGTCGCCCGGGCCGAACTCACGCGCACTGCCTGCTTCGTCGGTGATGCGCAAGCGGCCTTCGAGCACATGGAAGAACTCGTGGCGATGCGCGTGGAAGGCAATCAGCCATTTTCCGGGCTGGCAGGCCCATTCGCCGATCGACAGTCCTTCGGCGGGCGCCGCATGGAGTTCCCAGGTGGTCCGCTGCGGGGGCGGCCCGATGGCGCGTTCGGGGGCGGGGTGGTCGATCGCCGGTGCGGGGAACGGATCGGAAAAGTGGATCAGTCGCGAGGTCATGGCAAACTTCCGCTTATGAGAACAGCCATTCTAGCGGCAGCGGCGCTGACATTCGCGCTGCCGGCTCCGGCCGCCGAAGTCGCGCTCGACGTCGGCCACACGCTTGCCGATCCGGGTGCGATCAGTGCGCGTGGCCGCGGCGAATACCATTTCAACCGGGACCTGGCACCCGTCGTGCAGGCGGCTCTGGCCGCGCGCGGGATCGCGGTGCGACCGATCAACTACGATGGCAGGATCGCCTCGCTGTCTGCCCGTCCCGATGCGGCGCGCGGCAGCGATCTGTTCCTGTCGCTGCACCATGATTCCCTGCCGGCGCACGAACAGGAACTCTGGGTCTGGGAAGGCCAGCGCCTGAGCTACAGCGACAGGTATGCCGGCTTTTCGCTGCACGTTTCGCGGCGCAACCCGGAAGCGACGGTGAGCGGCCGCTGCGCCTCTGCGATCGGCGCCGCCATGCGTCTCGCCGGCTTCGTGCCGACGCGCCACCACTATCCGAAGCATCCGTGGGCCGACGAGGAAAACGCCGTGCACTGGCACGACAATCTTGTCGTGCTGCACCGGACGACGATGCCGGCGGTGCTGTTCGAGGCCGGCGTCATCAAGCATCGTGACGAGGAGCTGCAACTCTCCGATCCCGAACGCATGGCACGCATGGCGGACGCCATCGCCACCGGCGTGGCCGCCTGCCTCTACGCCATGCCGAGATAGATGGGTTCCGGCACCAGTGTGACGCCGAAACGCGCTGCCACATCCGCCTGAACGGCCGCCGCGAGCGCGCAGACATCGCTGCCCGTGGCGCCGCCACGATTGACCAGCACCAGCGCCTGCTGTTCGTACATGCCGGCCGGCCCGAGGTCCTTCCCCTTCCAGCCGGCCTGTTCGATCAGCCAGCCGGCGGCGAGCTTCACGCGGCCGTCGGCCTGCGGGTACTGCGGCAGTGCCGGGTGGGCCGTGTGCAGCGCAGCGGCAACAGCGCCATCGACCAGTGGATTCTGGAAGAAGCTGCCGGTGTTCGGCAGCGTAGCCGGGTCGGGCAGCTTGCGGCGACGGATCGCGATCACCGCGTCGGCGATGTCGCGCGCCGTGGGCGCCGCGATATCACGGGCGGCCAGTTCGTTCGCTACGTCGGCGTAGCGTGTCACCGGTTGCCAGCGCTTCGGCAGGCGGAAGGTCACGTCGACAATCAGGAAGCGGCCGTCGCGATGCCAGCCTTCCTGCTTGAAGACGCTGTCCCGGTAACCGAAGCGGCAGTCGCTCGCCGCGAAGCTGCGTTCCTGGCCGTCGACGAGATCGATCGCCCGCAGCGAGTGGAATCGCTCGGCCACTTCCAGTCCGTAGGCGCCGATGTTCTGGATCGGCGCAGCGCCGACGGTTCCGGGAATCAGTGACAGGTTTTCCAGCCCCGGCCAGCCCTGGGCCAGCGTCCATTGCACGAAGTCGTGCCACGACTCGCCGGCACCGGCGCGCACGTACCAGGCGTCGGTATCCTCCGCGACACAGGCCCGCCCGGTGAGCGCGACCTGCAGCATCAGGCCGTCGAAGTCACCCGCCAGCACGATGTTGCTGCCGCCGCCGAGAATGAAGCGCGGCCGGCCGGCGAGGCGCGGGTCGGCGCGCAGCGCGGCAAGCTGGCGCACGTCGTCGATGCGCGCCAGCCAGGTGGCGGATGCAGGAAGTGCAAGGGTGTTCAGCGCACGGAGCGCCGCCGCGGCCTGGAGCGATGTGTTCATCAGGGTCAGGATCCGTGTGACCGGCTACTCGCGCCCGACGATGTCATGCAGGCGGTGCAGTGCATCGTCGAAGTCGCTCTCGATGAAGCGCGCTTCGTCGAAATGGCGCAGCAGATCGTCGGCGCCTGCGCGAACGGTGTCGCGCACGTAGCCTTCCTGGATGTCGGTGAGGCCCATGTTGCCGAGCGAACGCTCGAGATTGCCGAGCAGGTCGAAGGCGTGCTGCTGCATATGCTCGCGGTTGTCGCGGCTGCGTTGTGCCGCACGTTCGATCGCCTGTTGCAGGGTCTTGAGCGAGGCGGTCGCGCTGTCGCGCTGCTGCAAGCGTTCCGTTCGCGCCTCGTATGCGCCGACGCGAATGTCCGCTGCCTCGGCGAGCAGGGCGAGATGATCCCGCAGGCGGCCCACCTTGCCGGGATCATCGGTCGGCAGGTTATTGACCAGCAGGGAGACATGCGTGTAGTTCAGTACGGCGCGCGAGCCGAACTCGAAGATGCGTCCCATCTGGCGCAGATTGTCGAGAACCGAGGCCTGCAGCGGGGTCGCGAGATCGTCCGAGACGCAATTGCAGCGGCCACTGTTGCCCCGTACTTCCGCAATGCCGCGCAGGCCGCAGGCGTGCATGGCATCGAGCAGCAGCCGGGCGAGCGTCGCAAGATCTTCCGCTGCGGCGGAGCGGCGCATGAACTCGAGGACGGCGCCGAGATCGCCCATGCTGCTCATTGCCGCAAAGGCAACCTGCTGCGCCGCCTGCGAGTGGGCTTCCAGTTCGCGCATCTGGCGACTGCGCGCGATCAGCGTGGCGACCTTGTGCAGCAGTTCCTGGGCACTGATCGGCTTGGTGATGAAGTCGTCGCCGCCGGCCTCGTAGGCGGTGAGGCGCTCGGGGGCGGTATCGTGGGCGGAGACGAAAAGCACGGGTACGCCGGCCCCGGAAACCTTCGCGCGCAGACGGCGACAGACCTCGTATCCGTCGAGCCCCGGCATTTCGATGTCGAGCAGCACGCAATCGACATCCGGTTGCGCCGCCAGAAATTCGTCGCCGGAGGAGAACGCCTGCACGGCATGACCCGCTTCGAGCAGGCGCGTGAGGATCAGGCGCTGCGGCGCGTTGTCCTCGACGATGGCGATGCGATTTTCTTCGTTCATTATCCGGCCCCCCATGCTGCCGCGCGACTGGTGCCGGCGCGGTGCTGCCCCCGGTAATCGACATTCTGCCAACAATCCGTCCGTGTCGCATCCTGCGTGCATTCCTGCACGGCTCGCGTTGTGGCCGCCGCACCGGCCCGGCGGGTCTATGGTCTACAATGGCCGCCATGCCGATTGCGAACACGACCCATCTGCTCGGGCTGCAGCCTCACCCGGCACTGCCGGCCCCCGAGGGAATTTCCGTCGTCGCTGGCGCCGAGCCGCTGCCCGGCGGCGGCCTGCGCCTCGGCTATGTCATTCATGGTGCGGCAGATGCACTGGCGCGCATCCTGATTCCCGAAAGCGGCACGCAGATCCGGGCCGATGGGCTTTGGCAGCGCACCTGCTGCGAGGCCTTCGTCGGTGTTCCGGGGACGACGGCCTACCGCGAATTCAATTTTTCCCCTTCCGGTGCCTGGGCTGCCTACGCGTTCAGCGATTACCGGAAATCCGCT
>JAKJEY010000059.1 GCA_022705165.1 Pseudomonadota bacterium | reverse complement strand
ATCCGCACGCCGATGAACATCATCATGGGCATGGCTCATCTCGCCCTGCAAACCCACCTTTCCGCCAAACAACAGAACTACCTCGAAAAAATCGACACGGCCGCCAAAGGCCTGCTCGGCATCATCAACGACATTCTCGATTTCTCGAAGATCGAGGCCGGGAAGCTGGAGATCGAGCATGTGGGCTTTGCCGTGCGCGAGGAAATTGCGCAGATCCTCAAGCCGCTCCAGTTCCGTGCCGAGCAGAAGGGGCTCAGCCTCGATCATTTCGTTGATCCCGCTGTGCCTGCGGTGCTGATCGGTGATCCGGTCCGCCTGCGCCAGATCCTCATCAACCTGGTCGGCAATGCGCTGAAGTTCACGGAACAGGGCGGGGTCTCCGTCGGTGTCGTGCTGGCGGCTAGAAGCGAGTCGGGCGTTGACCTCCATGTGTCGGTGCGCGATACCGGCATCGGTATTCCGCAGGCCAAGCAGCCGGGTATCTTCGAGGCCTTCTCGCAGGCGGACGGATCGATCACGCGGCGCTTCGGCGGTACCGGGCTCGGGCTTGCGATCTGCCAGAAGCTGGTGGCGATGATGGACGGCCGGATCTGGGTGGTCAGCGCCGAGGGGCAGGGCAGCACTTTCCATTTCACCCTCCGCCTTGGCATCGGTGAAGTCGCCGCGCTTTCGGCAAAGCCGCCGGCACCGCCGCCGACGCGCTCGCTTTCCATACTGCTGGTCGAGGACAACCTGATCAACCAGCGCCTTGCCGTGATGTTGCTCGAGCGCAAGGGGCACCGGATGCGGGTTGCCGGCAACGGCGAGGAAGCGATCACCGCCCTGGCCGAGGAGACGTTCGATCTGGTCCTGATGGATATCCAGATGCCGGTGATGGGGGGCTTCGAGGCGACGCGCCTGATCCGCGAGCAAGAAGCGCAGAACGGCGGCCACCAGATCATCATCGCGATGACGGCGAATGCCATGCAGGGCGATCGCGAACGCTGTCTTGCCGCGGGGATGGATGGCTATGTTTCGAAACCGATCCGCCCCGACGATCTGTTCGCGACGATCGCAGCGTGCCTGCCGACAGCCGTCGTCGCAGACGCTGCGGAGGCCGCAGCGGTGCCCGAGGTCGCGGTTGTCGCGCGGGACGAGCCGGGCCATTTCGACCGCGCCGAGGTCATCGAGCGCCTGGGCGGCGATGAGGAACTGTACCGTGCCGTGGCGGCGATGTACGTGCAGGACAGCCCCGGCTACCGGGAAGCGCTGGAGGCATCGCTTGCCGCAGCAGACGTCGGCATGCTGGCGCGCGAGGCGCACACGGTCAAGGGCCTGCTCGCGACCTTCTCCTGCGATGCCTGGGCGATGCTGGCGCGGGATATCGAGACGCTGGCGAAGGACGGCCGCTTCGACGAGGCGGCCGCACGCGTGCCGCAATTGCTGGAAGTGATCGACGAGCTGGCGGTTCTGCTGGCGGCAGAGGCCGGCAGCTAGCCCCGGGGGCGATCATGAACGTCGAACTCTCTGCCGGCAGGATCTACGAGGTCGAACTGTGCAGCGGTGAGCGCCGCCTGTGGCGTTGCGTCGGCGATGACGCGCGCGGTGTCCGCTGGTGGCGGGATTGTGAGAGCGGTGCCGAATTCAGCGAGAGTTCGCTGATGTATGCCTGGTCGGTGATCGGTGAGGCGCCGCCGGCCTTGCCCGCTGCACCGGACTGAAAAGTCAGGTACCGGGGAGGCTCAGAAAGCGTGCCGCGTCGGTACTTTCCGTACCATGCGGGATCACCCCCAGCAGGGGCGCCGGCAGCTTTCGTTCAAGTGTCGCAAGGTTCTCGGCAAAACGGCGCATCTGCGGATCAACGCGGTTGGCGATCCAGCCGGCCATCTTGAGTCCGCGTGACTGCATGGCCTCCATCGTAAGCAGTGCATGGTTCAGGCAGCCGAGTCGCATGCCCACGACAAGAATCACCGGCAGCGCCAGCGCGACGGCCAGGTCCGCAGCGTCGAAGTCCTCATCGAGCGGCACGAGCAGACCACCGACACCTTCGACAAGAACGACATCCGTCTGCGCCTGCAGTGCGGCCAACGCTTCACGGATGCGCGGCAGGCCGACGGAAACACCTTCGTCTGCCGCCGCGATATGCGGCGCGATCGGTTCGCGGAAACAGTAAGGATTGATCAGTGCAGCATCCAGCGTCAGGCTCGACGCATTCCGCAGCAGCGTGACATCCTCGTTTTCGCCATTCTCCTCGACGCCTGCGGCAACCGGCTTCATGCCGACGGCGCTGCGGCCGTTCTGGCGGAAGGCGTGGAGCAGCGCGCATGCCGCGTGCGTCTTGCCGATGCCGGTATCGGTGCCGGCGATGAAATAGGCGAGTTTCATTGGGTTCTCCAATGTGCTGCCGCTCAGGACGCGGCCTCGATCAGGTGGTGGAATTCGTCATGGACATCGCTGAGCGCAGCTTCGATGCCACCCTTGCCAGCGCGGCAGCGGTCCTTGAGTCCGACCAGGCTTGCCTGCAGCTTGCCAGGGTCGACGGAATGGATCGCCTGTGCCAGCTCGGCCATCCGGCCAGCCTGCCGGCAAGCGCTCCGGTTGCGTGCCTGTCCGCGGGGTGCGTGCCATATCGGCGCGAGGACGCTGTGGAAGGCTTCGACATCACCCGCAAAGTGATGATGGTGGTGCCCCGCTTCGTTGTTCGGTTCGGCAGCGCAGGTACTACCGATGGCGCCTGCTGCGAGCAGCGCGGCAATGAGTTTTTGGTGCAGGAAGGGCATCGTCGTCCGCAGTGAGTGATGAGGGGAATTCGAATCCATGTTCATGCTCGTGCCGTCAGCAGAATGACATCGTAGCTTGCCGGCAGGCCGTCGGCCGTGCGCTGGGCTTCGTAGGCAGCACTCAGCGCCTGCCACGCTGCCTTGCCCATCATGCCGCTGCGCCGGCCATCGCCAAGCGCGTTGGCGCCGATCGCCTTGACGGCGCCGAGGAGTGTCTTCAGGTCGGGGTAATGCAGCGTGATCGTGCGGCGCACGATCTGCAGCTGGGCTAGGCCGGCCGTTTCGGCCGCTGCGGCGAGCGGCGCCGGCTCGCTGAAATCAAGTGTATGGCGGTGGTGGTCGATGCCAGCGAAGGCCTGGCGCAGCTCGGCGTAGGTGCCGGGGCCGAGCGTGGACAGTGCGAGCCTGCCTTGTGGCCGCAGCACGCGCACGGCCTCTGCGAAGACGTATCGCGGATCGCACCATTGCACCGTCAGGCTTGACCACCACAGGTCAAAGGCCTGGTTGCGGAAGGGCAGGGATTCGATGTCGGCGACACAGGCGGCTGCCGTCGTCGATGCGGTTTTCTGCGCCATTGCGGCGGCGAAGTCCGCGGCGGCCAATCGGGCTGACGGCCATTCGGAGGCAAGGAGGCGGGCGCCGTAGCCGGTGCCGCAGCCAGCATCGAGAATGTCGGCCGGCATGTGCCGGGCGTTGCTGGCGCGCAGCATGTCGAGCAGCTGCCGGCAGACCTCGCGCTGCAGCACGGCGGCAGCATCGTAGCTGACGGCTGCGCGCGAGAACGCGGCGCGGATGCGGTGCTTTTCAGGCAGGCTCATGGCAGAAGGCGCGCAGCGTGTCGACAAAGGGCTCCGGCATCGAAATGAACGGGGCGTGCGCACAGCCGGAAAAACGTTCCAGGCGGGCGCCGGGAATGGTCGCCGCCACGGCTTCGGCAGCGGCATACGGCATCAGCGGATCCTGGTCGCCGTGCAGCAGCATCGTTTTTAGCGCGAGGTCCGGTAGCCGTTCGCGCAGGTCGACGCCGGCCAGCCAGTCGAGTCCGCGCAGCAGGGTCGTCGTCTGGGGCAAGGCGCCATCCAGCAGCGGCGTCAGTGTGCGCGTGACCACACGCCCCCTGGCATCCCCCTGGTTGAACAGCATCACGAAGCGGGACAGCGTCGCCCGCGTATCGCCCGCAATCGCGCGGCGGAAGGTATCGAGCAGTTCGGGCGGTTGCGCCGCCTGCCAGCCCCCGGTCTGCACGAAGCGGGCCGTGCTGCCGACCATTGCCAGCCGGCCGAAGTGGCCGGGATGGCGGGAACAGGCGGCGAGCGCGAGCATGCCACCCAGCGACCAGCCACAGCAGGTGGTGCCTGCAGGCAACGCGCCAGCGAGCGCATCGGCCGTGGCGTCGAAGTCTGCGCCGTCGTCCGCTGCGCCGGCATAGCCGGGCAGGCTGACCAGATGTACGCGGCAGTGTGCAGCGAGTGCATCCGCGACGCCGCTCCAGACGCCCGCACCGAGGCCCCAGCCATGCACCAGCGCAAGGTCCGGTCCGTTGCCGCAGGAACTGATCTGCAGGCTCATTGCAGTATCTTCAGTGCGTCGACCAGCTGTGCCACCTGCGCTTCACTGTGCGCGGCAGAGAGTGTCACCCGCAGGCGGGCCGTGCCTTTCGGTACCGTCGGCGGGCGGATTGCCGGTACCCACAGGCCGCGCTCGAACAGCGCCTCGGCCAGTGCCAGCGCCTCGTGGTTGTCTCCGACGATGATCGGCTGGATGGCGGTGGGTGAGTCGCAGAGCTGCCAGCGCGTGCCGGCGAGGCCGTCACGCAGCTGCGCGATCCGCTGGAAGAGATGGGTCCGGCGCGCGTCACCGGCGACAAGCAGGTTCACACTCTCGCTGAGTGTTGCCGCGATGACCGGGCTGGCTGCGGTCGTGAAGATGTAGCTGCGCGCCTTGTTGACCAGCCAGTCGATCACGACCGGGTCGGCCGCGACGAAGGCGCCGGCAACGCCGGCTGCCTTGCCGAGCGTGCCCATCAGCACGAGGCGCGATGAGGCCTTGATGCCGAAATGCGCGAGTGTGCCGCGGCCGTGCTCGCCGAGCACGCCGAAGCCATGCGCATCGTCGACCACCAGCCAGGCGTCGTGACGCTCGGCCAGCGCGACCAGCTCGGGCAGCGGCGCGAGGTCGCCGTCCATGCTGAAGACGGCGTCGGTGAGGATCAGCTTCTGCTTTGCCGGCGATTTTTCGAGCAGTGCGGCCAGCGCCGCGACGTCGTTGTGCGGGTAGCGCACGTGCTCGGCGCGCGAAAGCTGCGCGGCATCGATCAGCGAGGCGTGGTTCAACTTGTCGGCAAAGATGGCGTCACCGCGCCCGGCGAGCGCTGGCGTGACGGCGAGGTTCGCCATGTAGCCGGTGGAAAAGGTCAGCACAGCGGGAAAGCCGACGTAGGCGGCGAGCGCCTGTTCTGCGGTTTCGTGCGGTCGCAGGTGGCCGGAGACGAGGTGCGAGGCGCCGCTGCCGACCCCCCAGTGGACGGCAGCCTCACGGGCGGCGGCGATCAATTCCGGTGCGTTGGCAAGGCCCAGGTAGTCGTTGCTGCAGAAGGCGACGACTGTCTTGCCGTCGACCACGCATTCCGGGGTGCACGGCGAGTCGATGATACGGCGGCGACGCTTCAGGCCCTCGGCCTCGAGGGAGGCGAGCTCGTCGCGTAATGGGTCCAGGATCATTGCAGTGCGGCCTCGAGTGCGGCCGAAGCGCCGGCGGCGAGGAAGTCGGCGTCGTTGTCGCCGAGGATGTACGGCGGCATGAAATACACCGTGTTGCCCATCGGCCGCAGCAGCAGTTCGCGTGCCAGCGCTTCGCGGTAGAAGCGGCGGCCGAAGCCCGGGTCGGCGTCGACGTCGAATGCGAGGATCATGCCGCGGCGGCGGAAGTGGCGGACTTTCTCGTGTGCGGCGAGCGGTGCGAGCAGGGCTTCCAGCCGGTCGCCCCGCGCCTGGTTCTGCACCAGCACGTCGTCGGCTTCGAAGATGTCCAGTGTTGCCAGTGCCGCGCGGCAGGCGAGCGCATTGCCGGTATAGGAGTGCGAGTGCAGGAAGCCCTTCACCGTCGCATCATCGTAGAAGGCGGCGTAAACCGTGTCGGTGGTGAGTACGACCGAAAGTGGCAGGTAGCCGCCGGAGATGCCTTTCGAGAGGCAGAGGAAATCCGGCCGGATCGACGCCTGTTCATGGGCGAAGAAGGTGCCGCTGCGGCCACAGCCGACGGCGATCTCGTCACAGATGAGATGCACTTCGAAGCGGTCGCACAGCGCACGTGCCAGGCGCAGGTATTCCGGGTCGTGCATGGCCATGCCGGCGGCACCCTGGACCAGAGGCTCGACGATCAGCGCAGCGATGCGTTCGTGTTCGGCTTCGAGGAACGCCTCCAGCGCGGCCGCCGCCCGGCGGGCGACATCGACCGCTGTCTCGCCTGGCCCGGCCTGGCGTGCATCGGGCGAGGGGACGACATGTGCGGCGCGGATCAGCGGTGCGTAGGCGTCACGGAAGATGGCAACGTCGGTGACCGCCAGCGCGCCGACCGTCTCACCGTGGTAGCCGCCGGCGAGTGCGACGAACTCGCGCTTCGGCGTCCGGCCGCGGTTCTGCCAGTAGTGGAAGGACATCTTCAGTGCGATCTCGGTCGCCGAGGCGCCGTCGGAGGCGTAGAAGCAGTGGCCCAGCGCACCGCCGGTGAGTGCCGACAGGCGCTCGGAAAGCTGAACCACGGGCTCGTGCGTGAAACCGGCGAGGATCACGTGCTCCAGCTTGCCGAGCTGGTCCGCGAGCGCTGCATTGATGCGCGGGTTGCAGTGGCCGAAGAGGTTGACCCACCATGAACTGATTGCATCCAGGTAGCGGCGGCCATCGGCATCGTAAAGCCACAGGCCTTCGCCGCGCACGACCGGCACCAACGGCAGATCGTGCGTGTGCTGCTTCATCTGCGTGCACGGGTGCCAGACGGCGGCGAGACTGCGCCGCAGGAGGTCGGCGTTGCTCATGGCGAAGGGCTCAGTGGAGGGTCTGCGACGGGGCGTCGTGCCCCTGCTCCGGTAGTTCGGGGTGCACCACTTCGCTTTCGGCGTTCGGATACAGCGGCATGCCGCAGTCGTCGCAGAACTCGAAGGGGAAGGGGTGGTCAAGGAAGGTGATTTCCTTCATGCCGCATTCCCGCAGCACGGTCTCGATCTCGCCGACGGCGTCGGTGTTCTCGTCTTCGCTGCCGAGGAGAGGCCAGACGACGCCGTGCCAGGTGGCTTCCTTGTCACGCGGACCGAAACCGATGCGGTATTCCTCCAGCCGGCGCTCATGGAACGGGCCGATGACGGCGCGCAGCTGTTCGGCGGTGACGCCCTGCGTTGCCTGCAGGAAAGCCACCGAGGCGCGCAGCGAGTAGGGGCGCGAGGCCTTGTCCGCATTGCGGCAGGCGGCGTGGTAGGCATCCGCGAGCAGCGGCTGGTAGGCGCAGCCGGTCAGCAGCGGCTCGAGGTTCGGCGCTCCCTGCTTGATCCATTCCTTGAGGGCGCCCTCGCGTGTCCCGTCCTTTTCGTTCCAGCGGAAGATCGGCGCACCACGCGGCACGACAACGGCGCCGACCAGATAGCGTACGTCGGAGAGGAAGCGGTTGGTTTCCTCGAGGTTGGACGTGTCGAGTTTCAGGTGCTGGCCGGCAAGTGCCGCCTCGCCAAGTTCGCGGGTCAGATTACGCGTATCGACGAAGCTGCGCGGCAGCTGGTCCGGGCTGAACAGGAAATCGACCAGCGCCACTCTGGCATCGGCCGCGAAAACATGGGCGCCGAGCTGCACGGCCAGCGCGGCGAGCGTGCTCTTCGGGACGACGCCGGAGGGAATCGAGTAGCGCGACCAGGCCAGCACCGGTGCGTTGATCAGCAGAACGTCGAATTCCTGGCCGGCGACGGCGATGCGTGCCGATTCGGAACGTGCCTCGACCATGTCCGCCAGCTCGTCGTGGGCCACCGGGTTGGTGTCGAACAGGCGGTCGAGCGCCGCGTTGAGGTCGTCCTCGGCGCCGTTTGCGAGCAGGCTGTCGACCACCTCGGCCAGGCGAGCTTCCCAGAAGGCGTCCTCCAGCTTGCCGCCGGACTCGGAAATGCCGGTGGCCAGGCGTGCCAGTTCGGTGGCGTCGGCGGAGATGCGGTTGCGGGAGGAGAATCGGGTGCGCTTCATGAGGGTGCTTCCAGGGAACAATGCGTGATTATACCAAGGCCACCTGCCTCGCCTGTCCGCTAGAATTGCTGCTGTTTTCCGTTTCCGGACACCCCGATGATCCTCGTGCTTTCCCCGGCCAAGCGCCTCGATTACGACTCCCCGCTACCCGCCGTGGCTGCGACCCAGCCCCGCCTGCTCGATGATTCCGAGCGCCTGATCGAACGCCTGCGCAAGCTTTCGCCGGCGCAGATCGCTTCGCTGATGTCGCTGTCCGATCCGCTGGCCGCGCTCAATCATGCCCGCTATGCGGACTGGCAGCGCCCGTTCGATGCCGGCAACGCCCGGCCGGCCGTGCTGGCCTTTGCCGGCGACGTTTATGAAGGACTCGACGCGCAGAGCCTCAAGGCGACCGCGATGAACTGGCTGCAGGCGCATGTGCGCATCCTCTCCGGCCTCTACGGCGTGCTGCGCCCGCTCGACCTGATGCAGGCCTATCGCCTCGAAATGGGCACGAAGCTGGACAACATGCGTGGCAAGGATCTCTATGCCTTCTGGGGCGAACGCATCACCGCCCTGCTCAATGCCGACCTGCATGCCGGTAAATCCAACGTGTTGGTGAATCTCGCGTCCGAGGAATATTTCAAGTCGGTGAAGCGGTCGCAGCTCGACGTACCGGTCATCCAGCCGGTGTTCGAAGACTGGAAGGGCGGCCGCTACCGGGTCATCAGCTTCTTTGCCAAGCGTGCCCGTGGGCTGATGGCGCGCTATGCCGCCGAGCACCGATTGAAGGATGTGGAAAAACTGAAGCAGTTCGACAGCGAAGAGTACGCCTTTGTCCCCGAGGCGTCGGATGAGGCAAGCTGGATCTTTCGACGCAGGCTGGCCTGATGTCGATGGTCTATACTGCAGTGATGAGTTCCGGACATGAAGGAGTTTCGATCATGCGCAAGCCTTCCCTACTGATTCTCGCCGCGATCTCCGTGGCTTCCTTTCCCGCTGCTGCCCAGTACGCCCCGCCGGGCGACCAGAACATCCTCTATGGCGTCAAGAAGAACCAGATGCCGCAGGGGGTTGTCGTTGATCAGGGGGCGCCCGGCATCCCGACCAGCGGTACGCAGCAGGCGCAGCAGCTGAAGAAGAATCAGCCCGGCTACGGCAACCCGGGTTATGGCTACCCCGGCTACGGCGGTGGCCCGACCACGATCTATCGCGACAAGAAGCACGGCACGAGCGTCTACACCGGCCCGAACGGGACCACGGTCTGTCGCGACATCAACGGCAACGTCACGGTCTGCAATTGAACGGCATGAACAAACGAAAGGAAAACGGAATGCTGCAACGCGCATGGCGGGTTCTGGCGTTGGGAGTGGGTCTTGCTGCTGCGGCGGGCGGCATCTGGGCGAGCGAGAATCCCGACAACGAAACCGTGATCATGGCCGGCAACGTTTCGTATGTGTCGGGTGGCATCGGCGAGGATTCGCGTGAGCGGATGAAGGCCTTTTCCGCAGCGTTCAACCTGAAGCTGCTGCTTGCTTACAAATCCGGCAGCTACTTGAGCGATGTCGAAGTCGTCGTCGCGGATGTGAAGGGGAAGCAGCTGATCAAGGCAAGCTCCGAGGGTCCGATATTCATGGCCAAGCTGCCCGTCGGAGCGTACGAGGTGACAGCGACCGCCGCCGGCCAGACGCAACGCCAGAAGGTCACGGTGACCAACGGCCGGCAGGCGGTGCTCCATTTCCGGTGGGCTGATCCGGCCGAGTAGGCGATTCCGTCATTTGTGCTGCCGGCAGGGCACCGGTAGCGGTCGATTCTGGGAGGCGTGATCATGAAGCAACTGATTGCAGCGCTGGCCATCCTGGTGCTTGCGGCATGCGCGACGACCGACAGTCTGCAGCCCGGTACCGGCGGTTCGACCTTTGAAGTGCGCGGCAAGAGTTACGACGATATCTGGAAGGCGGTCGTCACCGTCGCCGGACGCAGCCTGACCATCGTCGAGAGCGACAAGTCGGCGGGAGTCCTCAAGGCGGAAAAGGGAGTCGGGCTGACCACCTGGGGGGAGGTGGTCGGCATTTATGTGCGGCCTGCGACCGGTGGCGCCACCGCTTATACCGTCGAGGTACAGAGCCTCAAGCGCTCTCGCGCGCAGATCACCGGGCAGGACTGGACCACGACGATGGTCTCCGGCATCAAGGCCGAACTCGGCATCTGATTGCCTCCAAGTCGTCAGGCTGGCTGTCGCGTGCTCGCCAGCAGGCACCCGTAGCGGGTCTTCAGCGGATCATCCCGAGGCGGCCGTTGTGGCTGCCCATGTACCAGTAGCGTCCTTCGGCATCGATGATCGCCTTGCGGATGCCGACATTCTTCGAGGGTAGCGGAAGCACACGGAATCTTTCGGCCTTCGGGTCAAACACGGCCACGGAGTCGGTGTCGATCTCGTTGGCCCAGACGCGTCCGGCAGCATCTATCGTCACCGCATAGGGCGCGCCGCTTTCACCAGCCGGCATCGGGTAGGACTTCACGATGGCGCGTTTCTCCGGGTCGAGCTTCATCAACTGGCCATTGCCGTTGCCGGTGACCCACAGCATGCCGTCTGGCGCCGTTGCAATGCGGCGCGGACGGCTCCCGCTGCCGGTGGCAACTTCCGTGATTTCGCCGCTGGCCGGATCCAGCCGACCAAGACTGTCACCGTACATCCGGCAGAACCAGATGTTGCCCCTGGCGTCCACGGCGAGGCCGTAGGGGTTGCCGGAGGTGAGGTACTCGGTGATCTTCCCCGTTGACCGGTCGAGCTGGCCGATCCGTTGTGCCGACTGCATCGTGAACCAGATGGTGCCCTTGCCATCGATGACCAGCGTATGCGGGTCACCGCCGGAGGGGGTTCGGTATTCGGTGATCTTGCCCGTTGCCGGATCGAGGCGGCCAATGGCGCCGTTGCCATTGCCGGTGTACCAGGCGATGCCTTCGCGGTCGACCATGACGCCGTGCGGATGGGCGCCCTTGGGCAGCTCCCATTCCCGGAACTGCTGCGTGCCGGGATCGAAGCGGGCGATGCGGTTGCCGCGCATGACGGCGATAAAAATGCTGCCGTCCGGGGCGGGGGCCGGGTCACGGGCGAATTTTGGCGTCGGGACCGGCCATTCACGCACTTCACCGGTGATGGTGGCAAGCGCCCCGGGGGGCGTGCCGTAGTCGGAGCCGCCGGCGATGGCCACGACGGGGCCTGCGAGGAGCAGGGGGAGACACTTACGGAACAGGTTTCGCATCGTCGTCATCTCACCGGTGAGTTGCCGGGTTCGACAGGCGGCAGGCGGGACAAGTTCTATTTCACCTCGAAATCGAAACTGGCGGCGACCTCGCCCTCGACGACGACCTGCAAACGGCGCTTGCCGGCCGGCTCGTCCGGGCCGATCGACCACTCGCCGACGATCTGGCCGTCAACCGGCGCCAGTTGTCGCTGGCTGACCTGGCTGCGACGCAGGTCGGGGATATGGAGGTTCTTCGCCACCGGGTTGTCCGGCTCTTTCTGTTTCGGTGACGGCGGCAGCACGTATTCCTCGCGCACGGCGAGCGAGCGCTTCAGCGTGCGCACCTCGATGATCCAGCCGTAGCGTTGGCCAACGGCCTTGGGGACGACGTTCGAGGGCTGGAACAGGATCTCGTTGCCGCTCCCTTCCTGGAAAAGGCCGAACTCGGCGCCGACGACCTCGACGCCGGCCGCGAGAGCGGGCGCCGGGGCGGCAATCGTGGCGAACAGGGCGAGGGCGGCGGACATGCGACGGTTCATGCGACGGGTTCCTTGGTGGTGGCGAGTTTCGCGATAGCCTGCTCCGGCGTCACGATGGCGAATGGGGCCGGATGGCGGCGACTGCGGGCAAGTTTGAGCAGTTCGCGGTCTCGCGTGACGAGCAGGTCGGCACCGCCGCGGGCGGCGACTTCCATGAATTTCTGGTCATCGGCGTCGCGGCAGCGTGGGAGTGTCAGCGAGACGGGCCCGGCCGGTACCTCGATGACGATTTCACGGTACTGCGTGAGCAGTGCGTATTGCGCGCCTTCGTCACGCCCGAACTGTGGATAGGCAAGTACGCGCTGCAATTCGGCCAGGCATCCGGCATCCGTAAAGCAGCTGACGCTGCCGGCTTCGATAGCATTCATGAGCTGCGTACTGCGCGGGTCACGCCAGTGCAGCAGTTCCATGATGACGTTGGTGTCGAGGACCAGCTTCACGCGTCCAGGGCCTCTAGTACTGCATCGGCGATGGCCATGCTCGAGGTAAGACCGGGTGATTCGATGCCGAAGAGATGCACGAGGCCGGGGATGCCGTGCTCGGCCTTCCCCTGGATCACGAAATCGGCAGCGGCAACGTCCGGACCGTGGATTTTCGGGCGCACGCCACAGTAGGTGGGGGACAGCGCGTTGTCGTCGAGGCCGGGCCAGTAGCTGCGTATCTTGTCGTAGAAG
>JAKJEY010000058.1 GCA_022705165.1 Pseudomonadota bacterium | reverse complement strand
CCGCATCCTCGCCGTACTCATAGACCGCGACGATGCCGGGGTGGTTGACGCGTCCGGCGGCCTGCGCCTCGCGCTTGAAGCGCGACAGCAACTCCTCCGCCTCGCCGCCCTCGAGCTGGTCGCGGCGGACCGTCTTCAGCGCTACGCGGCGTCCGATGGCGGGGTCCCAGCCATCGTAGACCACCCCCATTGCGCCGCGGCCGAGTTCGCCGCGGATTTCATACTTGCCCAGATGGTCCGGAACGTCAGCCATGCTTGTCTCCCCTGCGCGCAGCGGGTTACTTGTACTTGTTGTCGATTTCCCAGACGTTCTTCTGGACCAGGCGCTGCACCAGCGAATCCAGCGTCAGGCCGCCGGAGGCGCCCGACGAGACGCCGAGCACCGACGTCGACTTGGCGCCGAGTTCCATCTTCTCCTCGGTGTAGCCGGTGGCGACCTGCTCGGTGGTGTTGGCGTCGATGATCTTGTAGCGCATGCCGATGATCCAGACGCCGGTCGATTCGCCGGTCTGCACCGAGCTCGCCGCCACGTTGCCGGCGGCACCGCCGCGGCCGCCGCCGAAGATGCCGATCAGCGCACCGACCGCACGGCCATCGAAGCCGGAATCGGCCTGTGCGACCTGTTCCGCCTTCAGCACGTCGAACTTGACGACCCACTTGGTCGTCTTGAACTTGCCCTTCTGCAGGATCTTGCGCGCAGCATTCGGATCGCCCATCGTGTAGGCGAGCTGGAATTCGTTGAGCAGCGGCCCCATGTCGGAGCGCTCGAGGATCTTGAAGTTGGCCTTGCCAAGCTCGAGTTCGGCGTAGTCGGCGATATTGTTCGGGCCGAACTTCTGCGTGAAGGTCGCGTTGTTGCTCTTCACCTCGCCCGGGATGACGACCAGCGCCGGCCCCTTCTTGCCGGCGTTGGTGTACTGGACTTCCTTGTACATCGCCTTGTCGGCCATCTGGTTGGCAGTTTCCGAGGTGCCGCTGCCGGCGGTCGGCGAGGGGCTTTCGAAGGTCGGTTGGGCCAGTACGGCGGTGGCCAGGCCGGTGCAGGTGATCAGGGTCAGCAGGCGCTTCATCGGGACTTCTCCGGGTTACTTGGATTTCGGTTTTGCAGCCGGCACGGCGTGCCGGCAGTAATCGTTGGCGAGCCGCGCGACGACACCACCGGCCTGCTCGTTGATCAGCGTCAGCGCCATGCCCAGCGTATCGGTGCCGGAGTAGGAATCGGCACTGGCGCCGGCATCGGAAATCGTCTTGCCGTCGGCGGCAGTCAGCGTGAAGCCCATGCTGATATAGACCTCGGGAATGCGCAGCACGGGATTGATCGCCGTGCGGCTCGAGATGACGCCGCGCAGGATGAAGTCGGCCCCGACCTTCTTCGATGCGTTGATCGCGGCGTCCGGGTCGTTGCGGAAATGTGCTTCGATCTCCGCCTGCGCGATCTGTGCCGTGATCTCTTCCTGCGTGAAGGTGTTGAAACCGAACTTCTTCAGGCGCTGGTTGATGGCATTGAAATGCGAGCCGTAGGTGCCCTGGTTGGCGTCGGTGCCGTTGCCGCGGCGCTGGCCGACGACGACCATGACCTTCTTGTCCTTCAGCGATTCGCGGCAGGCCGCCGAAACGCCCCCGCCGCCGCCTTTTTTCGGCGCGTTCGCGGCATTCTGCTTCTCTTCCTCTTCCGAGAAACTGAAGGCGGCCAGTGCCTGTGGCGCGATGGCAGTCAGGCAGAGTGAGGCAAGCAGGCGGAAAGCGTGATGGCGCATGGGATGACTCCGGAAGAGACCCCGGAAAATGACGGCTGGGAGGATGATTCTGTCAAAAAAAATGCCGGCCCACAATTGTGGCCGGCATTTTTGTGCGGTCGTGGCGGCTTACTTGGCGGCGGCGCCGTCTGCCTGGCACTTCTTGACGAAGCTGCTCTTGGCGGCACCGGCAAGCGGCTTGCCGTTCTTGTCGACGGCCTTGGCGGCGCAGCCGTCATCGGCGGCATTGCCGCCGGACAGGCACTGCTTCATGAACGCCTTGCGCTCATCCCCCTTCTTGTCGGCGGCCTGGGCATTGCAGCCCTTCATCTTTTCCTGCTGGGCCTTCTGGGCAGCGGTCGGTTCCTTCTTCGGGGCATCGGCCTTCTTCTCTTCAGCAAAGGCGGAACCGGCGGCGAGGGCGAGGGAAATTAGGGCAACGGCGAGTTTCATCGGGTAATCCTCCAGAACGGGGTGATGGGAACTGCTTGGGAATTTCGGAAAAGCGGCGTAACAACAGCGACGCGTCGATTATAGACGCGGCTCAGATGTCATCGTCAAGCAGTGCGCGCTGCTGGCGGTTGACGAACTCCTGCATGCTGTCGATGCCGCGCAACTGGAGGATGGAGTTGCGTACCGCGGCTTCGAGCAGGACGGCAAGGTTGCGGCCGGCCGCAACCGGAATGACCACCTTGCGGATGGCGACGCCGAGGATTTCCTGCGTTTGCGCATCCAGTGGCAGGCGCGGGGCGTCGGCACCCGCGACGGGCTTCTGCAGGTGCACGATCAGCTTCAGCTTCATCTTGCGGCGCGAGGCCGTCTCGCCGAAGATCGTGCGGATGTTGAGCAGGCCGAGGCCGCGCACTTCGAGGTAGTCGCGCAGCATGCCGGGGCAGCGACCTTCGAGCGTCGTCGGCGCGAGGCGCGCGAGTTCGACGACGTCGTCGGCAACGAGACCGTGACCGCGCGAGATCAGTTCGAGCGCCAGTTCGGATTTGCCGACACCGGAATCGCCGGTGATCAGAACGCCCATGCCGAGCACATCCATGAACACGCCGTGCACCGAGGTCGTGTCGGCCATGCGGCGGGCAAGATAGATGCGCAGCAGGTCGATCACCGCCGAGCATGGCTTCGGACTCGTGAACAGCGGCGTACCGCTGGCTTCGCAGGCCTCGAGGATGATCGGCAGCGCCTCGAGGCCGTCAGCGCAGATCATGCCCGGCGGATTCTCGGCGATGAGTTCGGCGATCTGCGTCGTCAGGCGCTTGGGGCTGACACGGTTGGCCCAGTCGAATTCAGCCTGCCCGATCACCTGCAGGCGTTCGGCATGAATCAGGTTGAGGTGGCCGATGACATCGGCACCGTAGTTGCCGGTTTCCTTGAGGACGAGCTGGCGGTCTGAATCGCGGGCGGCGATCCAGTTCAGCTGCAGCTTTTCGCGGTGATCCTCGTAGAGTTGGGCGATGCTGAACTGGCGCATGGGGGCAGCCCGGGCGGGTCGGCAGGGAGGCTAGCTGGCGAAGAGGGCCTGCGCCGCCGCCGCGTCGGCTGCGGCGCTGATCGCATCGCGGAAGCTGCGGTCGGAGAAACGCTGGGCCAGTTCGGAGAGGATCTGCAGGTGCTGTTCGGTCGCCTGTTCCGGCACCAGCAGCACGAACAGCAGGGATACGGGCTTGCCGTCGGGCGAGTCGAATGGCACCGGCGTCGCCAGGCGCAGAAAAGCGCCGCGTGCCTCCTTGAGGCCCTTGATGCGGCCGTGCGGAATGGCGACGCCCTGGCCGAGTCCGGTCGATCCCAGCTTCTCGCGTGCGAAGAGGCTGTCGAAGACCGTAGCGCGGGCAATTCCGTTGTTGTTCTCGAAGAGCAGGCCGGCCTGCTCGAAGACCCTTTTCTTGCTGCCGGCTTCAAGGTCGAGCAGGATGTTGTCTGCCGGCAGGAGTTTGGCAAGTAGGCTCATGCTGCGGTACGCCCTGGGGCGAGCTCCGGATCTGAAAGGGAAAGTATACGCGGATGGTGTCGGGCGTGGGCCAGGATTATGGCAATGCAGCGGCGACACTGCGGTAGTCCCGGAGACGGGTTGGGGTCAACCGCCCCGTCTCCACAGACCATCCTTCCGCTCTATTCGACCGCGAGGTCGCGTGCGGCAGCCTTGTCGCCGCGATGGTGGTCCTGGACCTTCTGCTTGTATTTCTGGACCTGCCGGTCGAGCTTGTCGACCAGGTTGTCGATGGCAGCGTACAGATCGCCGTCGTCGGCCTCGACGAAGATGTCCTTGCCGCGGACATGGACCGTGACTTCGGCCTTCTGCTTCAGCTTCTCAACGGACAGGATCACGTTCACGTCGATCACATGATCGAAGTGGCGCGTGACGCGCTCGAGTTTGGCCGTTACGTAATCACGGATCGCCGGCGTCACTTCGAGGTGATGTCCACTGATCTGCAGGTTCATGGTGTGGCTCCTTTCACAGGCTCTTGCGTAGATTGACCGGCGGGATGTTGAGCGCTTCACGATATTTTGCAATCGTTCTGCGCGCGACGACAATCCCCTGCTGGCCAAGGATATCCGCTATCTGACTGTCAGACAGCGGTTTTTTCGGATCTTCGGCCCCCACCAGCTGCTTGATCAAAGCCCTGATGGCGGTGGCCGAACATGCGCCGCCCGTGTCGGTGGCGACATGGCTGCCGAAAAAATACTTCAATTCAAAGATGCCGCGCGGCGTCGCCATGTACTTCTGCGTCGTCACGCGCGATACCGTGGATTCGTGCAGACCGAGGATGTCGGCGATCTCGCGCAGCACCAAAGGTCGCATGGCCACCTCGCCATGTTCGAAGAACTGGCGCTGGCGGTCAACAATCGTCTGCGAAACGCGCTGGATCGTGTCGAAGCGCTGCTGTACGTTCTTGATCAGCCAGCGCGCCTCCTGCAATTGTCCGGAAAGCCCGCCATGCTCGCTGCGGCGATGGCCGGAGAGCATCTGCGCGTAAAGGCGGTTGATGCGCAGGCGGGGGTAGGCGTCAGGGTTGATCGATGCCTGCCAGTGGTGGCGCACCTTCTTCACGATCACATCCGGCGTGATGTAGCGCGCATCGAGCGGGGCATACTGGGCGCCGGGCCGCGGATTCAGGCTGCGGATCAGTGCATGCGCGGCGCGCAGCGCATCGTCGTCACAACCGGTCAGCTTGCGGAGCTTCGTGAAATCGCGTGCGGCGAGCAATTCGAGATGCTGGCGGACGATGATCAGCGCCAGGTCGCGTATGGCATCGGCCGGCAGGGTCTCCAGCTGCAGCGCCAGGCACTCGTGCGCACTGCGCGCTCCGACGCCGGTCGGGTCGAAATGCTGCAGGTGCTTGAGCGCGATCTGCAGTTCCTCGGGCTCGATTTCCATCTCTTCCGGCATGATTTCCGCCAGCTCATCGAGCGTCTGCGACAGGTAACCGTCCTCGTCGAGCGCTTCGATCAGGACGCGGACCAGCATGCGGTCACGGTCGGGCAGCGGCGTCAGGCCGAGCTGCCAGATCAGGTGGTCGGAAAGCGAGGTGGTGGCGGCCTGGATGTCCTGATAGTCGTTGTCATCGTCATCGCGATTGCCGGCACCGGAACTGCTGGCATAGGTGCCGTCGCCAGGCCAGCCCTCGTCGTCGGTACCGGCGCGGGGCGCTTCGCTCTCGGGGTTCTCTTCCGAATGCTCGCGTCGTTCCTCGTCCGTGCTGGCTGTCTCGCGCACTTCCCCGCTGCCGGGGGGCGGCGGCGCGGCAGCGTAGCCGTCCTCGTCCTCACGTTCGAGCAGGGGATTCTCGAGCAGGAACTTTTCAAGCTCCTGATTCAGTTCAAGCGTCGACAGTTGCAACAGCCGGATCGACTGCTGCAGCTGCGGCGTCAGCGCGAGGTGCTGCGAAAGCTTGAGCTGGAGGGAAGGTTTCATGCGCGGCGCGCGGCCGGTTGAGGAGTCTGCGTGTTCGGGTCAGAGGCGGAAGTTCTCGCCCAGATACACTTTTCTTACAGCTTCATTATAGATGATTTCATCCGGGTGCCCCGAGGCCAGCACCGAACCTTCGTTGATGATGAAGGCCCGGTCGCAAATGCCCAGCGTCTCGCGGACGTTGTGGTCGGTGATGAGCACGCCGATGTTCCGCTCCTTCAGGAAGCGGATGATCTTCTGGATTTCCAGCACGGCGATCGGATCGACGCCGGCGAAGGGCTCGTCGAGCAGGATGAAGCGCGGACGTGTCGCCAGCGCGCGGGCAATTTCCACCCGCCGCCGCTCGCCACCCGACAGCGATGCCGCCGTGTTGTCGCGGATGTGGGCGATGTGCAGGTCCTCGAGCAGCGTTTCCAGCGAACTGTGCACTTCGTCCTTGGAGAGCTTCTGCAGTTCGAGCACCGCCTTGATGTTCTCGGTCACCGTCAGCTTGCGGAAGACGGACGCTTCCTGCGGCAGGTAGGAAACGCCCATGTGCGCGCGCCGGTGAATCGGGAAGTGCGTGATCCGGTCGTCGTCGAGATAGACCTCGCCACCATCCGATGCCACCAGGCCGACGATCATGTAGAAGGTGGTCGTCTTGCCGGCGCCGTTCGGGCCGAGCAGGCCGACGACTTCGCCGCTCTTCACGTCGAAGGAAACGTCATGCACGACGGTGCGCTTCTTGTAGCGCTTGTTCAGATTGTTCGCGGACAGTCTGCTGTGCTTGCTGGCTGACGCTTCTGCGCTGAAATCGATTTCTTGTTGTTCCGACATGCGGTAATCGTGCTCTTTGCGGTTCAGTCTTGTTCGGGTTCGGGAGTCTCGCCGCGCATCACGCGTCGGATGGTCTCTCCGGAAAATCCGCGACTCATCAGGAAGCGGGTCTGCCGCGCTCGATCCGCGGCATCTACCGGCAGTGTACCGAACTTCCGGGCCCAAATCCCGTGTGCACGCGCCAATTCGTCGCCGGCCTCCTCCAGGGCACCGGCACAATCCTCGGCCGAAACCCCCTGCTGCTTCAGTTCCTGGGCAAGGCGGGCGTTTCCGTAGCGGGCACTGCGGGAGGAAACGCGCATTTCCGCGTAACGCGCGTCGGAAAGCAGGCGACGCCCGGCCAGATCATCCAGCAGGGCGTCGAGTCTTTCGAGTTGATCCTCGGACTCCGCATGCGGGGCGAGCTTCTTCCTCAGCTCGGCCCGTGAGTGTTCCCGCCGCGCCAGCAGGCGCAGGGCGCGCTGGCGCAGCTCATCCACCGATCAGGCCTCGGCAGCGGCGAGCGGCTGCGGGGAGGCGACCCCCACCGCTTCGCGGACCCGGGCTTCGATTTCCTCGGCGATGGCCGGATTGGCCTTGAGGAACTCGCGGGCGTTGTCCTTGCCCTGACCGATCTTCTCGCCCTTGTAGGCGTACCAGGCACCGGACTTGTCGACCAGCTTGTGGGCGACGCCCAGCTCGATGATCTCGCCCTCGCGCGAGGTGCCCTCGCCGTAGAGGATGTCGAAGATGGCTTCGCGGAACGGCGGCGAGACCTTGTTCTTGACGACTTTCACGCGGGTCTCGTTGCCGATCACCTCGTCGCCCTTCTTGATCGAGCCGATGCGGCGGATGTCGAGGCGGACCGAGGCGTAGAACTTGAGCGCGTTGCCGCCGGTGGTGGTTTCCGGCGAGCCGAACATGACGCCGATCTTCATGCGGATCTGGTTGATGAAGATGACCAGCGTGTTCGTCTTCTTGATGTTCGAGGTCAGCTTGCGCAGCGCCTGGCTCATCAGGCGGGCCTGCAGGCCCGGCAGCGAGTCACCCATTTCACCCTCGATTTCCGCCTTCGGCACCAGGGCCGCAACCGAGTCGATGACGACGACGTCGACGCTGCCCGAGCGGACCAGCATGTCGGCGATTTCCAGCGCCTGTTCGCCGGTATCGGGCTGCGAAATGAGGAGGTCGGCCATGTTGACGCCGAGTTTCTGGGCATAAGTGGGGTCGAGCGCGTGTTCGGCGTCGATGAAGGCTGCGGTGCCGCCCAGCTTCTGCATTTCGGCCACCACCTGCAGGGTCAGCGTCGTTTTGCCGGACGATTCCGGGCCGTAGATCTCGACCACGCGGCCGCGCGGCAGGCCGCCGACGCCGAGCGCGATATCCAGCCCGAGCGAGCCGGTGGAGACGACCTGCAGGTCGCTCTCGATGTTGCCCTCGCCCATCTTCATGATCGAACCCTTGCCGAACTGCTTCTCGATCTGGGCCAGTGCGGCCGCCAGTGCCTTTTGCTTGTTGTCGTCCATGGTTTGTCCTCGTTTGATGACTTGAATGATGTGATATTCGGGGTTAGTGGGCGCCCACCCAGTTCTCGATGCGGAGACCGGGATAGTCGCGGAAATCGTCTTCGTTGTTGGTGACCAGCACCAGATCGCGCGAACGCGCGTGGGCGGCGATCAGGCGGTCGAGCGCATCGCGGCGGTGCTTGCCGCGGGGGGCTTCGGCCGCCCGGAGTTCGCCGTAGTGCTCGGCCGCGTCGCGGTCGAGTGGCAGTACCGGGATGTCGTTCGTCAGCCGGTCGAGCAGGCCGGCCAGGGCTGCCTTGCCCTCCGGGCGACATTCGACCCCGTAGCGTAGTTCGGCATAGGTGACGCTCGACATCACGACGTCGCCCACCTGCAATCCGGCAAACTTCTGCATCACCTCTTCCGGCTGGCGCTGCATCAGGTGGATGCAGATGTTGGTGTCGAGCATGAATTTCATTTCCGCCCCGCTTCCACCCACTCGCGTTCGCCCTCTTCGTGGAATGCGCGCGTTTCCATGAAATCCGCCGGAAAGGCAGCGAACACCTTGAGCACGCCATCGAGCGAGCGCGTCTTCACCGGGCGGATGACCAGGGTCTCGCCAACGCGCTCGATCTCCACGTCGCCGGGTGTGTCGACCACGCCCAGTTCGCGCGGGATGCGTACCGCCAGTGAATTACCGCTCTTGAAAGCTCGTCCGAGCATGCTGCGCTCCATGTATACCTGTATATACGTTTTCGATTGTAGCGATGAAAACGCGCCGAAGCAAGAAATTACTGTAACGATGTACAGTAACTGTACGGCTATACAGTTATACGTAAAGCCCGGGAGGAAGGCAAGAATTTTTTGCGGGTCAGGCCAGCATCGGCGGCAGGCGCGACAGCAGCCCGCGCAACGCGTGCTCGACCGAGGCGCGGCGCACCGCTTCTCGGTCGCCGGGGAAATGGCAGGTCTCGGCCTCGGCGAAGCCATCCGGCCCGGCCCAGGCAAAGCAGACGGTGCCGACCGGCTTCTCCGGCGTACCCCCGGCCGGCCCGGCAACGCCGGAAATGGCGAGCGCCCACTGCGCCCGGCTGCGTTGCAGCGCGCCGCCGGCCATCTCGATTACCACCGGTTCGCTGACGGCGCCATCGCGGACGATGGTCTTCTTGCTGACGCCGAGCATCTCGGCCTTGGCGGTGTTGGAGTAGGTGACGAAGCCGCAGTCGAACCAGTTCGAGCTGCCGGCGATGGCCGTGATGACCTGCGAGACCCAGCCGCCGGTGCAGGACTCGGCGGTGGCGAGCACTTCCCCGCGTTCGAGAAGGCGGGTGCCGAGTTCGGCGGCGAGGCATTCCGGATCTATAGCCATTTGATTCTCAAAGCCAGCTATCGGAAGGGAGGCGGGGAGTGTGCCGCCAAACAAAACGAGCCCCGACTGCGAACGCGAGCGCAGCGAGCAGCCACAGCGCGACGATTCCGTTTGGGCCAGCAAGATCAAAAGCAAATTCGGCCAACCACCCTAAGCGGCCTGAATACGGCGGCGTAGATGGTTCCAACCATTCGCGAAATGCGGCAACGGACATCAATGCCGCGAGGCAAACGGAAAGGCGAACAAACCATCTCGTTTGATTGGCGCCTGTCCTAATTTCGATCGGCGTCATGATGCTTAGGAGATGCTGAATTTCAGCAGCGCCAGGCACAACACCGTATAAGCCGCCGCGAACACATCATCTGTCATCACCCCGAAACCATTCTTGATCCGGTCGAACAGGTTGGCCGGGAAGGGTTTGAAGATGTCGAAGAAGCGGAACAGGAAGAAGGCAACGATCCACCACAGCCAGCCGTCGGGGGAAAAAAATAGGGCGGCCCAGAAGGGGACGATCTCATCCCAGACGATGCTGCCGTGGTCGGGTTCGCCGAGCGCCTGACCGGTGCGGTGGCAGGCGAGCACGCCGCCGACATAGCAGACGAGCAGGAAGAGCGCGAAGCCGAGATCGTCGAACCAGGGGCGCAGCAGCGGGTACGAGAACAGCGCGAAGAGCGTGCCGATGGTACCGGGCGCCCAGGGCGAGAGGCCGCTGCCGAACCCGCAGGCGATGAGGTGCGCCGGGTGACGGAAGAGAAAGCCGGGCGGCGGCGGTGTGGATTTCTTAACCTTAACCAAAGTGGTCGAAGCCTTTCGCGGGAAGGGGCAGCGGCTTGCCGTCGGCATCCGTCAACAGGATGTCGCCGGCCGGGCGCTCATCGCTGGCGGCGACAGTGTAGCCGATGCGCCAGAGCGGCAGGTCGAGCTCGGCGGCGAGCATGACGACCTGCTGGCGCAGAGGGATCGGGGTGGTGAAGCACAGTTCGTAATCGTCGCCGCCCCCGAGTTGCGCTTCGCGGGCGAGCTTTGGTTCGCTGCCCGGCGGGATCAGCGGGAACTGCCCTTCGTTGAGATTGGCGGCGAGGCCGGAGCGTTCGAGGATGTGGCCGAGGTCGGCGAGCAGGCCGTCGGAAACGTCGATGGCTGCCGTCGCCAGCCCGCGCAGCCTGAAGCCGAGTTCGACGCGCGGCAGCGGGCGTTGCAGCGCCATGGTGCAGCGCCTGGCGAGCGCTTCGGGCAGCGTCGTCCTGCCCTGCAGCTGGGCGAGGCCGAGCGCGGCGAGGCCGGGCTGGCCGGAGATCCAGATGTCGTCGTCGGCACGGGCACCGTCGCGGCGCAGCGCCGCACCCGCCGGCAGTTCACCGATGGCGGTAACGCACAGGTTGCGCGGGCCGCGCGTGGTGTCGCCGCCGATCACGTCGGCACCGTAGCGCTTGGCGCACTTGAAGAAGCCTTCGGCGAAGGCGCCGATCCACGCGTCGTCGCTATCCGGCAGCGAGCCGGCGAGCAGCACCCATTTCGGGGTGGCGCCCATCGCTGCGAGGTCGGAGAGATTGACGGCCAGTGTCTTCCAGCCGAGCTGGCCGGGGGCGGTACCGGGAAGGAAATGTGTGCCCTCGACCAGCATGTCGGTGGTGATCGCCAGTTCCATGCCGGGCGACGGCGCAACCAGCGCACAATCGTCGCCGGGGCCCAGGATGGCGGAGGGGGTGGCGCGGGCGAAGTGCCGCGCGATCAGTTCAAACTCGCCGGGCACGTTCAGGAATTACTTGCCGCGCTGGCGCGCCTCGACCTCGACCGGCCGCAGCTTGGCGGCGAGTTTGTCGAGCACGCCGTTCACGTACTTGTGGCCGTCGGTGCCGCCGTAGGACTTCGCCAGTTCGATGGCCTCGTTGATGATCACGCGGTACGGCGTTTCCGGATGCGTCTGAAGTTCGTAGCCGCCGAGCAGCAGGATGCTGGCCTCGATTGGCGACAGTTCGTCGAACTTGCGGTCGAGGTAGGGCTCGATGGCCTCGACCAGCTCGCCGCGCTGCTTCAGTACTCCGCGCAGCAGTGAGAGGAAGAAGTTGCGGTCGGCCTTGTCGAAGCCCGCGATGTCGTGCACGTGCGCTTCGATGGCAGCTTCGTCGGCGCCGCCGATACGCCACTGGTAGAGGCCCTGCAGGACAAATTCGCGGGCGCGGCGGCGAGGCGATTTGCTGGCACCGCCCTTTGCCGGCGGCTTGCCGGCGGGCTTCCTCGGGGCGGGCTTCTGGGTGGAGTCGGTCATTTTCGTTCTTTCGCGGATCGTTCGATGCGCCCCGCAGACAATGCAGGGCGAACGGACGTCGGTTATTCGGTCAGCGCGCGCAGCAGGTTGGCCATCTCGACGGCGGCCTGGGCGCAGTCGGCGCCCTTCACCTGCATGCGGGCCAGCGCCTGGTCGTCATCTTCGCAGGTCAGGATGCCATTGGCGACAGGAATGCCGGTGTCGAGCTGGACTTCCATGACGGCACGGCAGGAATCGTTGGAGACCACCTCGAAGTGATAGGTCTCGCCGCGAATGACAGCACCGAGCGCAACCAGCGCATCGAAGCTGCCGGTTTGCGCCATGGTCTGCAGCACCAGCGGGATTTCCAGTGCGCCGGGCACGGTTGCGATGGTGATGTCGCCGGCGGCGACGCCAAGCTTCTTCAGTTCGGCGGTGCAGGCCGAGAGCAGGCCCTCGCAGACGTCGATGTTGAAGCGGGCCATGACGACGCCGACGCGGAGGCCGGTGCCGTCGAGCTTGGGGTCGATTTCGCGGATGTCTTCGAAGCGGGCCATGGCAGTCAACTCAATTCAGTTCGGAGGGGGAGGTAGCGTAGCCGGTGACCTCGAGGCCGAAGCCGGTCATCGACGGGATCTTGCGCGGGCTGGCGAGCAGCTTCATGCGGCCGACACCGAGATTCTTGAGGATCTGGGCGCCGATGCCGAAGATGCGCGGATCCCATTTCGCCGCGGGACGCTGCGCCGGCGTCGTCTGTTCGCGCAGCGCAGCCAGGATGTCCTGTCCGGTTTCCGGCCGATGCAGAAGCACGATGACGCCGTGGCCGTGCTTCGCCAACGCTTCCTGCGCCTGGTCGAGCGTGAAGGCGGCGCGACGGCTGGCCGGGTCGAGAAAGTCGAGTACCGAGAGCGGCTCATGCACGCGCACCAGCGTCTCGACGTCGCCGAGGATCTCGCCCTTGACCAGCGCCAGGTGCGTGGTGCCGCCGACACGGTCGGCGAAGGCATGCAGCGTGAAGTCGCCATGCGCGGTTGATACCGGCTTGGAGACGACGCGCTCGATCAGGGTCTCCGACTTGGCGCGGTAGTGGATGAGGTCGGCAATGGTGCCGATCTTCAGTCCGTGCTGGCGCCCGAAGGCGATC
>JAKJEY010000057.1 GCA_022705165.1 Pseudomonadota bacterium | reverse complement strand
GGCGACGGGTGGCTCATCCCAGGCCAGTTCTGGTGGCACGGGAGGTGGCGATCCTTTCGCAGCACTGCAGCAGGTCTTGTCCGCCCAATTTGGCGGCATTGCGGCCAGTGCAGCAGGCGGCGCTGCGGGCGGCGCAGGCATCAACATGACACCGACCGCTGCTGCTGCCGCCGGCAGCGGGAGCGCCAATGTCGCCCTGAACGCTGCGACGCTGGTGATGCTCAACCAGCTGAGTGCCCGCCTGGAAAAGATGCAATGGGGTGCTGCGGCTCCTGCTGAAGGCATGGGAGGAAACGGCATCACGACTGCTACAGGGAGCACGTCAGGAACATCAAGCCTGGACGCCCTGGCGACCGCCGGAGGCGCTTCGGGCGGAAGCCCGGGTGAAGCCATGCCGGCAGAAGGCATTCCCAAGGCGATCAAGGCGGCTGACCTGGATTTGCCGCTCGGCAATCCGGAAAGCATTGCACTCGAGACCCTCGGCTACATCTTCGAGGCCATTTTCGAGACATGGGATCTTCCCGACACCGTCAAGACCGCCATTGGCCGCCTGCAGATACCGCTGCTCAAGCTCTCATTGTTCGACCAGACGCTCTTTTCGAACAATCAGCACCCCGCACGGCAATTGATCAACGCCATGGGGCGCGCTGCAATCGGCCTGCCGCGGGACATCAGCCGAGCCGACCCGGTATCGCGGCGCTTGTGGAAAATCGCTGGCCTCGTCCAGGAAACCCTGCAGGGTGATGCGACCGTTCTTTCGGAACCGCTCGAACAGATCCAGACGCTCATCGCCGAGCGCGACACCGTGATCCGGGAGATGGGGGCGCCATTCGTCAACTATCTGGCAGCAATCGATCAGCAGGCGCTTGGCGCAGAATCCGTCCAGCGCTGGCTGGCCGAAGTTGCCCAGCAACCGAGCGCACAGGAAATTCATGATTTCCTGCGCGTTCACTGGGTACGCGTCATGGAGGCGGCCATCCGCGAGGGCGGCGAAACGGGAGAGGCCTGGCAGGATGCGCGGGCGGCCGCGGCTGACCTTATCTGGAGCGTTCAACCGAAGGTGGACGCCGAGGAGCGCAAGCGACTCGCAACACTTGTTGCGACACTGATTCGCCGCGTCAATGCCGGGCTGGACAAGATCGGCGTTACGCTTGAAGAACGCGCTCCTTTCCTCGATACCTGCTTCACGCTGCAGACGGCCAGCCTGCGCGGAACACCTCCCCCCATGGTGACGGCAGATGCGACGGGAGCCGACAGCCCTTCGACCACCGGCTCTGCGGCGACGGTATTGCCGATCACGGAAGTGACCGTAGACTCGCATACCCTCCGTATCATGGGCCGAATCGACGGGGGGGCTCCCGCTTACCGTACGGCATCAACCGCATTGCAGGCGGGCCAATGGCTGCAGACCAGCCTGGCGGATGGCGATCCGCTCACGGGGCTGGCTGTTTGGATCAGCCCGAAGAACGGTACCGTGCTGTTGTGCAACCCTGACTGGGGATACGCCCTGGCGCTGACGGCCGAAGCCATCGACCTGCAGCGTCGTCAGGGCAAGCTGACCGTACTCTCCAACCGTGCGATCTTCGACGAAGCTGCCGATCGCGCCTTCAGGCAACTCTCCGCGGGTACCTGATAGCCTTTCCCCCAGTAAAAATGGCCCGCTTCCGGCGGGCCATTTTTTTCAGCAGGCAACGAGTGCCGTCAGGACTCCATCATGCCTTGTGTGAAGCCAGCTGCTGCCAGGTATCGACCACCGTATCCGGGTTCAGAGAGATGCTGCTGATGCCCTGATCCATGAGCCACTCGGCCAGATCCGGATGGTCCGAGGGGCCCTGGCCACAGATGCCGATATATTTGCCCTTGCGGTTGGCGGCCGAGATCGCCATCGCCAGGAGCTGCTTCACCGCCGGGTCGCGCTCGTCGAACAGGTTGGCGACCAAGCCGGAGTCGCGGTCCAGGCCCAGCGTGAGCTGGGTCAGGTCGTTCGAGCCGATCGAGAAACCGTCGAAGACATCAAGGAAATCGTCAGCCAGCAGCGCGTTCGACGGGATCTCGCACATCATGATCAGCTTCAACTCGTTCTCGCCCTGCTTCAGGCCGTGCTCGGCGAGCAGCTGGACGACGCCCTTGCCCTCTTCCACGGTACGAACGAAAGGCACCATCAGCTGCACGTTGGTCAGGCCCATCTCGTCGCGCACCTTCTTCATGGCGCGGCATTCGAGCTCGAAGCAGTCGCGGAAGGTCTGCGCGATATAGCGCGAGGCGCCGCGGAAACCGAGCATCGGGTTCTCTTCCTCCGGCTCATAGAGCTCGCCGCCGAGCAGCTTGCGGTATTCGTTCGACTTGAAGTCGGAGAGGCGCACGATGACCGGGTTCGGATAGAAGGCGGCGGCGATGGTGGCGACGCCCTCGACCAGCTTCTCGACGAAGAATTCCTTCGGCGAGGCATAGCCGCGGGCGCGGCGCAGGATTTCCTCGCGCTTCGAGGCCGGCAGGCGGTCGATGTCGAGGATCGCCTTCGGGTGGATGCCGATGACGTTGTTGATGATGAATTCGACACGCGCGAGGCCGACGCCGGCATTCGGCAGTTGCGAGAACTCGAAGGCCAGCTCCGGGTTGCCGACGTTCATCATGATCTTGGTCGGGATCGGCGGCATGGTGCCGACTTCGCGCTCGGTGATTTCGAATTCCAGCTTGCCGCGATAGACGTGGCCGGTATCGCCCTCGGCGCAGGAGGCGGTGACGATCTCGCCTTCGGTCAGCGTTTCGGTCGCATCACCGCAGCCGACGATGGCCGGGATGCCGAGCTCGCGGGCGATGATCGCCGCGTGGCAGGTACGGCCACCACGATTGGTGATGATCGCGGCGGCGCGCTTCATTACCGGCTCCCAGTTAGGGTCGGTCATGTCGGCAACGAGCACGTCGCCCTGCTGCACCTTGTCCATTTCCTTCGGATCATGCACCACGCGCACCGGGCCGACACCGATCTTCTGGCCGATGGCGCGGCCCGACGACAGCACCTTGGAGAAGGACTTAAGCTTGAACTTCTGCAGGCGTTCGTGACCTTCCTGGGACTTCACCGTTTCCGGACGGGCCTGCAGGATGTACAGCTTGCCGTCATTGCCGTCCTTGCCCCACTCGATGTCCATCGGGCGGCCATAGTGCTTCTCGATGATCATCGCGTAACGGCCCAACTCCTCGACTTCGGCGTCGTTGATCGAGAACTGGTGACGCAGCGCCTCCGGAACATCGACGGTGCGCACGGATTTGCCGGCAGCCTTTTCGGTGGCAAATTCCATCTTGATCATCTTCGAGCCAAGGTTTCGGCGGATCACGGCCTTCTTGCCGGCAGCCAGCATGGGCTTGTGCACATAGAACTCGTCCGGGTTCACGGCGCCCTGCACCACCGTCTCGCCAAGGCCATAGCTGGCAGTGACGAAGACCGCGTCACGGAAGCCGGATTCGGTGTCGAGCGTGAACATGACGCCGGCAGCGCCGGTGTCCGAGCGGACCATGCGCTGTACGCCAGCCGACAGGGCCACATCGGCGTGGGCGAAGCCCTTGTGCACGCGGTAGGAAATGGCGCGGTCGTTGTACAGCGAGGCGAACACTTCCTTGATCGCGTGCAGGATGTTGTCCAGGCCATGGATGTTCAGGAAGGTTTCCTGCTGGCCGGCGAACGAGGCGTCCGGCAGGTCCTCGGCGGTGGCCGACGAACGCACGGCGAAGGACATGTCAGCGCCGGAGTCCGCGACCAGGCGCTGGTACTGGGCGGTGATCTCGACCGTCAGGGCCGTCGGGAACGGGGTTTCGATGATCCAGTTGCGGATCTTCTCGCCGGTGGCGAGCAGCGCGTTCACATCATCTACGTCGAGCGCGTCGAGTGCCTCGTTGATCTTCGCATCCAGCCCGCTCTGCGCGAGGAACTCGCGGTAGGCATGCGCCGTCGTAGCGAAGCCGCCGGGGACACGCACGCCGGTGTCGGCGAGCTGGCTGATCATTTCGCCGAGCGAGGCGTTCTTGCCGCCCACCTGCTCGACGTCGGTCATGCGCAGTTTTTCGAAGGGGATGACGAGGGGCTCCATGCGGATTCCTTTCAAGGGTCAAATCAGGAAGAGAGGGTTTCGGAAAAATCGGGTGTGTTCTGATTCAGGCGGCGCGCTGCGCTTTCGCGGCGGGCCACCGAGCGCAAGGTCTGGGCGAGCGTCTCGCCGACGAAATCGATGTGCGTCTCGGCTGCGGCACGCGCCTCGGCCGGCTTGCGCTCGCGGATCGCGGCAAAGATGGCGGCGTGCTGGCCGGCGAGCAGCGAGGTTGCCGAGGGAATGGTCTTCAGCTCACCCAGGTTGAGGCGGATGTTGTCGTGCATCAGGCGGAGCAGCGCAGCCGAAAGATGGCCGATCAGCGCGTTGTGCGCCGCCTCGCCGACGGCCTGGTGAAAGGCGATGTCAGTGGTCGAGCGGCGTTCGAGGTCGTCCGAGGCGAAGGCATCGGTCATCGCCGAGAACGCCTGCTCCAGCCGTTGCAGATCGGCTTCGGTGGCGCGTTCAGCAGCCCATTCTGCGGCCTGGCCTTCGAGCATGCGGCGGAATTCGAGCAGATCCTCGCGCAGGTTCGGGTGCGAGCCCATCATCGCCTGCCACGGATCGGAGAACGATGATTCGAGGCGGTCGGTAACGTAGGTACCGCCCCCCTGTCGGCTCTGCAGCATGCCCTTGGAGGCCAGTTTCTGGATCGCCTCGCGCAGCGACGGCCGCGATACGCCGAGCTCGGTCGCCAGCTCGCGCTCGGGCGGCAGACGGTCGCCGGGTTTCAGCGAACCTTCGAGGATGCGCTTTTCCAGCGACGCAGCAACGGCGTCGGAGATGCGCGGAACCTGAACCTTGTTGGCGGGCATGGGCTGATTCATCGAGCCGTATCGGCGTCCTGATTGGTAAGACCAGCGCATTCTAATAATGAAAATATTTTTTCGCAAGGGCTTCCATTTTTGCCGTTTGTTTGACTAAATAACGGTTCTGACGTACATTTCCGCGATCGAACTTATTGGTATTACCAATTTACCGTTGCTACATAAGGCAACCCGGAACGGAGGAACGATGCAACGCGATTACCCCGGCGGCCCCCGCCCCACCGATGTCTATTTCTTCGCCACCTGCCTGGTCGACCTGTTCTGCCCGGAGGCCGGCATGGATGCGATCCAGTTGCTCGAGCGCGAAGGCATCCGCGTGCACTTTCCCGAGAACCAGACCTGCTGCGGGCAGCCGGCCTATACCAGCGGCTATGCCGACGAGGCGCGTGCCGTGGCCAAGGTGCAGCTTGATCTCTTTCCGAATGACTGGCCGGTGATCGTGCCCTCCGGTTCGTGCGGCGGCATGATCCGCCACCACTACCCGAAGCTGTTTGCCGAGGATGCGGCCCTGAAGGCAAAGGCCGATTCGCTCTCGGAACGGGTCTTCGAGCTGACCGAGTTCTTCGTCAAGGTGCTGAAGGTGAACTGGAAGGGATCGGGCGCCACGAAGAAGGTCGCGCTGCACACCTCCTGTTCCGCCCGCCGCGAGATGGGCACCCACCTGCATGCACGCCAACTGCTCGCCGAGCTCGGAAACGTTGAACTACTGAACCACTCGCACGAATCGGAATGCTGCGGCTTCGGCGGCACCTTCGCCGTGCGCCAGCCCGACATCTCCGCAGCGATGGCTGGCGACAAGGCCGATGCGCTGAAGGAAACCGGCGCCGAGCAGTTCCTCTCGGCCGATGGCGGCTGCCTGATGAACATCGACGGCACGCTGGAAAAACGCCGCGACAGCTTCCGCGGCCAGCACCTGGCGAGCTTCCTGTGGCACAACACCGAGCGCAAGGGGGAGAAGGCATGAGCGCCCGCGACAACATCTTCCGCAAGCTGCGTGCAGCTTCGACGACGACGCTGCCCTCTCCCGACGCAGCGATCACTGCCCACTACGCCAGCCTGCCGCGCACCGCGAAGGCAGATCTGGCGAAGGAATTCGCCGAGAAGATTACCGCCTGGCATGCCGAGGTGCACGCCGTGCCACGCAGCGGATGGGTCGCCAAGCTGCAGGAAGTCGTTGTCGCCAAGGGCATCGCTTCCCTGCTCTACGCACCGGCCACGGCGCACGGCAAGGCCATGGAAGCCGCGGGGGTTGGCGGATTGAAGCCCTACGACAAGCCGATCGACGGCTGGAAGCAGGAACTGTTCGAGAACGTTGACGCCGCCATCACCGGCACGCGCGGCGCCATCGCCGAGACCGGCACGATGATCGTCTGGCCCGATGCCGACGAGCCACGCCTGATGTCGCTGGTGCCGCCGATCCACATCGCGCTGGTCGATGCCGATGCGGTGATGCCGACGCTCTACGACGCGATCACGCAACAGGGCTGGTCGCAGGGTCTGCCGACCAACGCGCTGCTGATTACCGGCCCCTCGAAGACCGCCGACATCCAGCAGACGCTGGCCTACGGCGCACACGGGCCGAAGGAACTGATCGTGCTGCTGCTCACCGGGGAGGATGCGCAATGAGCACGCCGCAGACCACCCACCACATCCAGTTCGTGTCCGGCAACGAGTTCAAGCGCCGTGCCGCCGGCATCGTCGCCGACCCCTTCCTGAAGAAGAGCTTCCGCGGCGCGATGGACTTCCTGATGATGAAGCGTGCCGCACAGTTCCCGGACCCGGAACTGCTCGAACGCCAGCGCGACCTCGCCGAGCATATCCGCCGCTACAGCCTCTCGAAGCTGCCGGAACTGCTGGAGCAGCTCGAAACGAACCTGAAGAAGAACGGCGTGCAGGTGCATTGGGCCGAGACGCCGGACGAAGCGAACGCGATCATCCTCGACATCTGCCGCCGTCACGACACGAAGCTGATGGTCAAGGGCAAGTCGATGGTCAGCGAGGAAGTCGAGCTGAATCACGCGATGGATGCGGCCGGCATCGAGGCGTTGGAGTCGGACATGGGCGAGTACATCGTCCAGCTCGCCGGCGAGAAGCCCTCGCACATCATCATGCCGGCGATCCACAAGACCAAGCAGCAGATCGCCGAGCTGTTCGCCGCCAAGGTGCCGGGTGTGAGCTACACCGAGGATGTCGACGCGCTGATCCAGATCGGCCGCGACGTTCTGCGCAAGAAGTTCATGGAGGCCGAGGTCGGCCTTTCCGGCGTCAATTTCGCTGTCGCCGAGACCGGCACCATCTGCCTGGTCGAGAACGAGGGCAACGGCCGCATGTGCACGACCGTGCCGGACGTGCATATCGCGATCACCGGCATCGAGAAGGTGGTCGAGAAGCTCGAGCACGTCGTGCCGCTCTACGGCCTGCTGACGCGCTCGGCGACCGGACAGGCGATCACTACCTACTTCAACGTGATCACCGGCCCGCGCAAGTCCGGCGAAAAGGATGGCCCGAAGGAGATGCACCTGGTGCTGGTCGACAACGGCCGTACGCAGGCCTTCGCCGACGAGCAGCTGCGGCAGACGCTGCAGTGCATCCGCTGCGGCGCCTGCATGAACCATTGCCCGGTCTACACCCGCATCGGTGGCCACGCCTACGGTACCACCTACCCCGGCCCGATCGGCAAGATCGTGTCGCCGCACATGATGGGACTGGGCGCGACACACGTGCTGCCCGGCGCCTCGACGCTGTGCGGTGCCTGCGGCGAGGTCTGCCCGGTGAAAATCCCGATTCCCGACCTGCTCATCCGCCTGCGCGAGGAAGCCACGCACGAAGCGAAGCCTGGCCACGCACCGCTCTTCGGCCAGGGGGCCGGCAAGACGGCCTTTGCCTCCTTCGCCTTCAAGGGTTTCGCCTTCCTCTACAGCCGGCCGGCGCTGTACCGGCTGTTCACCTGGGCGGCGACACGCTTCCGCGCCCTGACGCCTGGCAACCAGGCCGGCTGGACGAAAACACGCACGCCGCTGACGCCGGCAAAGAAGAGCCTGCGCGACCTGCTGGCTGAACGAAACAAGCACTGAACCCACCCACAAGGAAAAGACGACGTGACTGAAGCACTGGACAAGGACCTCCCCCTCCGCGACGACATCCGCCTGCTCGGCCGCCTGCTCGGCGACACCGTGCGCGAACAGGAAGGCGACGACGTGTTCGCCGTGGTCGAGAAGATCCGCCAGACTTCGATCCGCTTCGACCGCGATGCCGATGCCGAGGCTGGTGCCGAGCTGCAGGCCACGCTCGACGGCCTGCCGCGCGAGACGATGATCGCGGTGGTGCGCGCCTTTTCCTATTTCCTGCATCTCGCCAATATTGCCGAGGATCAGCATCACATCCGCCGCCGCCGCACGCACGACCTGGCCGGCTCGAAGCCGCGCGAGGGCAGCCTTGCGCATACGCTGGAGCGGATCAAGTCCGCCGGCATCGCGCCGCAGACGGTCAGGAAGGTGCTCGACATCGCCCTCGTCTCGCCCGTGCTGACAGCGCACCCGACCGAGGTCAGCCGCAAGAGCATCCTGCAGTGCCAGCACGAGGTCGCCCGTCTGCTCGACCGGCGCGACCGCATGGCGCTGACGCCCGAGGAAACCTTCGACAATGACCTGGCGCTGCGTTGCGCCGTGCTGACGCTGTGGCGCACGCGCATGCTGCGCCCGAACCGGCTGGCCGTGGTCGACGAGATCAGGAACGGCATCAGCTTCTACGACGAGACTTTTTTCGCCGAACTGCCACGCCTCTACGCGCAATTCGAGGACCAGCTTACTGCCGCCTTCCCGGAGCAGGACGACTGGTCGCTGCCGCCCTTTTTCCGCATCGGTTCCTGGATCGGCGGCGACCGCGACGGAAACCCCTTCGTCACCGCCGACATCCTGCGCGCAGGGCTACGCCTGCAATCGACCGCGGCGATCGAGTTCTACCTCGGCGAACTGCATGCGCTGGGCGGCGAGTTGCCGCTCTCCAAGCTGCTGGTGAGCGTTTCGCCCGAACTGGAGGCTCTGGCCGCAAAATCGCCCGACACCTCCGCCCATCGTGCCGATGAACCCTACCGCCGCGCGCTGACGGGCATCTATGCGCGACTGGCGGCAACGGCCAAGTCGCTGGACCAGCACGAGGTGGTCCGTCATGCCATTGCCGCCGCCGAACCGTATGCTGCCGCCGCCGATCTGGCGACCGACCTCGCCATCCTCGCCGATTCGCTCAAGGCCCACGGCGGCGCCCTGCTCGCCGGCGGCCGCCTGCGCCGACTGATCCGCGCCGTCGAGGTGTTCGGCTTCCATCTGGCGCCGATCGACCTGCGCCAGAATTCCGATGTGCACGAACGTACTGTCGGCGAACTGCTTGCCAAGGCCGGCGTCTGCATGGCTTACGGGAAGCTGCCGGAAGAAGCGCGCATCGGCCTGTTGCTGACCGAGATCGCCAGCCCGCGGCCCCTGCATTCGCCGCATACCGAATACTCCGAAGAAACCGCCGGCGAACTGGCGATCTTCTTCGCGGCCAAGGAACTGCGCGGCAAATACGGTGCCGCCGCATTGCCGAACTGCATCATTTCCAAGACCGACGGCGTTTCCGATCTGCTCGAAGTCGCGCTGCTGCTGAAGGAGGCCGGCCTGCTGCAGCCGGGCAAGACACCCACGCTCGCGATGAACATCATTCCACTGTTCGAGACCATCGGCGACCTGCAGGTCAGCGCGAAGGTCATGGACCGCATCTTCGAACTGACCGCCTACCGCGCGCTGGTCGCGTCGCGTGACGACGAACACGAGGTGATGCTCGGCTACTCGGATAGCAACAAGGACGGCGGCTTCCTGACTTCCGGCTGGGAGCTGTACAAGGCCGAGGTCGAACTGACCGAGGTGTTCAGGAAGCACGGCGTCCGCCTGCGCCTGTTCCACGGCCGCGGTGGCTCCGTCGGCCGTGGCGGCGGCCCGAGCTACCAGGCCATCCTCGCGCAGCCGGACGGTGCGGTTTCCGGGCAGATCCGCATCACCGAGCAGGGCGAGGTCATCGCCTCCAAGTACTCGAATCCGGAGGTCGGCCGACGCAACCTGGAAATCCTTGCCGCTGCCACGCTGGAAGCGACCCTGCTGAATCTCGAGCACGAGACCGAGCCGGCGGCTTTCCGCGGCATCTTGGATACGCTCTCCGACCTCGCATTCCGTGCCTATCGCGGGCTCGTCTACGAGACAGAGGGATTCCGCACCTACTTCCGCGAATCGACGGTGGTTTCGGAAATCTCGCAGCTCAATATCGGCAGCCGCCCCGCCTCGCGCAAGGCCTCGGATGCCATCGAGGACCTGCGGGCGATCCCGTGGGTGTTCAGCTGGGCGCAGTGTCGCCTGATGCTGCCCGGCTGGTACGGCTTCGGCAGCGCCGTCGACACCTGGTTGTCGACCAATCCGGATGGTCTCGACACGCTGCGCAAGATGCACCAGCGCTGGCCCTTCTTCCGCACCCTGCTCTCCAACATGGACATGGTGCTGTCGAAGACCGACCTCGGCATCGCCTCCCGCTATGCCGAGCTGGTCGGCGATGCGACACTGCGCGACGCGGTGTTCGGCCGTATCCGCAGCGAATGGGAACTGACCCGCAAGCACCTGCTGGCGATCGAGGCACAGGATGATCTGCTGGCCGACAACCCGTTGCTGAAGCGCTCGATCCGCAACCGCTTCCCCTACATGGACCCGCTCAACCACCTGCAGGTGGAACTGCTGCGCCGGCACCGGGCGGGCGATACCGACGAGCGCGTGCGGCGAGGGATTCACCTGTCGATCAACGGTGTCGCAGCGGGCTTGCGGAACAGCGGCTAGAATTCACCCTTTCCAGTCTACCGAGTCACGATTCATGGACACCCCCGTCACCGCCCGTTCGGTCTTCTACGTTTCCGACGGCACCGGCATTACCGCAGAAACACTCGGACACAGCCTGCTGACGCAGTTCGAAGGCGTACGCTTCCGGCAGGCGCGGATCCCCTTCGTCGATACGCCGGAGAAAGCCCATGCGGTGATCCAGCGCATCGAGGACGCAGGCCGCTCGGACGGGGCGAAACCCATCGTGTTCACGACCCTGGTCAATCCTGAGCTTGCGCAGATGGTGCACTCGGCAAATGCGCTCTGCCTGTCGTTCATCGAGACTTTTGTTGCTCCGATGGAAACCGAGCTCGGCGTGAAGTCGACGCATTCGGTCGGACGCTCCCACGGTTCGATCGACACCTCCGACTACAAGAACCGCATCGAGGCCATCAACTACACGCTGGCACACGACGACGGAGTCACTGACCGCGACCTGGAAACGGCCGACGTGATCCTCGTCGGTGTTTCGCGCTGCGGCAAGACGCCGACTTCGCTCTATCTCGCGATGCAGTTCGGACTGAAGGCCGCCAATTTCCCGCTGATTCCCGAAGATTTCGATCGTGGCCGCCTTCCGGGAACGCTTGAAAGGCATCGCGGCAAGCTGTTCGGCCTGACGATCCAGCCGGAGCGCCTGTCGCAGATTCGCGAGGAGCGGCGGCCGAACAGCCGCTACGCATCGCTCGAGAATTGCCGCAACGAGATTCGCGAGGCGGAGAAGATGATGAAGCGTGAAGGCATCCGCTGGCTCGATTCCTCGACCAAATCGATCGAGGAAATCTCGACGACGGTGATGCAGGAAATCCGACTCGAAAAGCGGGTGTTTTAAGCCGCACGCATTTGCTACACTGCCGCGTCGCATTACATCGGCATTGCCCCATCGATCTCCGGAGGATTCCCGTGTCGCACAACACCGATCATGTTCGCCCGCTGCAACGTCTTGCCGCGGCCTCCCTCGCACTCCTGCTCGCCGCCTGCGTGACGACCGGCACCGATCCGAACAATCCTTCGCCAACCTCGGGTGGCAGCACCTCCGATACGGCGAACGCGATGGCCGACAAGGCCATGTACAAGCCGGTTGACTATACCAATGCCAACAAGAAGGGGCCGGCAATCGTCGTCATCCCGGGCGAGGTGAAGAGCAACAATGCCAGCTTCACGCAGAAATTCGGTCCCAACAATATCGCCGACTACGCAGAGCTTGAACTGGGCAAGGCCAATTTCAAGGTGCTGGAGCGCGCCGACATGGGCCCCTTGCTCAACGAATTCCAGCTCGCCTACACGATGGGTGACCCGAGAGCGGCCCGCAAGGTGCTGCAGAAGGGCAAGTTCAAGACGACCAAGTGGGTCATGAAGTTCGACATCCTGAAGGCGGAGCCCGTGGCACAAGCCAATCAGGGCTTCGACGGCCAGGCCGCCGGTCAGCTCATCGCCATCGGCGCCGGGAGTCGTGGCGGCGCTGCGGCCGGTGTGGCGGTCGGTTCGGTCAAGGTCGAGGAGTCGACGGGGGTCTGGATCATCGGCATGCGCTACAAGATCATCAACGCCAACACTACCGAACAGGTCGCGACCGGGTATGCCGAAGCCAAGATGGAACTGGGCGCAAAATCGACCTCGGTACTCGGTGTCTCTTCCGGCGCCTCGGGCGGCCTGACGCTGGATTCGATGGTGCAGCGGCTGGTGCAGCAGAACGTGTTCGAGATCGACAAGAAGTACAAGTAAGCTTCATCTCGCTCACCTGAGACGGCCGGCACGTTCGTGACCGGCCGTTTTGCATTCAGAGCGCGCGTCGCCGGACTGCCTCGAACAGGCAGACGGCCGCAGCGGCTGCAACGTTGAGCGACTCGACCTTGCCGGGCATCGGAATATGAATACCCAGGGTGGCAGCTTGTGAGACGGCGCTGCTGACGCCCTGCCCCTCGGCTCCGAAGACCCATGCCAGCGGCCCGGCGAGGGGTGTTTCGTACAGCGAACGGGAGGCGTCGAGGCGCGTCACCAGACTGGTTCCGCGGTAGCCGGCGAGGAAGCCGGCGAGG
>JAKJEY010000056.1:4361-12902 GCA_022705165.1 Pseudomonadota bacterium | reverse complement strand
TGCTGCTGATCGTGCCGTTCGGGCTCGTCGCCAAGCAGCCCGATCTCGGCACGGCGATCCTCATCGGCGCCGCCGGTTTCTATGTGCTCTTCTTCGCCGGCCTGCAGTGGAAGGTGATGATCGGCCTGGCCGCTGCAGGCGCGGCGGCGGCCCCGGTGCTGTGGACCTTCCTGCACGATTACCAGAAGAAGCGCATCCTGACCCTGATCGATCCAACCACGGATCCGCTCGGCTCGGGCTACCACATCATCCAGGCGAGCATCGCGATCGGCTCCGGCGGTCCGACCGGCAAGGGCTGGCTGCAGGGGACGCAGACGCACCTGGAGTTCATCCCCGAGAAGCACACCGATTTCATCTTCGCGGTCTTCTCGGAAGAATGGGGCCTGATCGGCAACTCGGTCCTGCTCGTGCTCTACCTGCTGCTGATCGGCCGCGGCATGATGATCGCCGCCAACGCCTCGACCCTGTTCGGCCGTCTTCTCGCGGCGTCGATCACGCTCAGTCTGTTCACCTACGCCTTCATCAACATGGGCATGGTCTCCGGCATCATGCCCGTGGTCGGCGTGCCGCTGCCCTTCATGAGCTTCGGCGGCACCGCGCTGGTGACGCTGTGCACCGGGCTCGGCATCCTGATGAGCATTCACACCCACCGCATGCTGGTGAAGAAATGAGCGTGCGGCGCCTGCAGGGCCATGCAGCTGGCGGGCTCGTCGCCCTGATGCTCGCTGCCTGCGGGAGCCCGCCGAAGGCGCCGGCGGATCCTGCACCGGAACCGGTCAGGCCGGCGGCGAAGACGCCAGTGAAGAAGCCGGCGGTGACGCTCAAGCGTGGCGGTGGCTATTACAAGGACGATGGTCCGGCCGACGACATCCCGGACGGGCTCGACGACGTTCCCGACGCCGAGCCGCGGATCGAACCGCTGCATCGCTTCGCCAACCGGCCCTACGTCGTCTTCGGCAAGGAATACGTGCCGAACACCAGCGTCAGGCCGTACAAGGAACGTGGCATCGGCAGCTGGTACGGCAAGAAATTCCACGGCCAGAAGACCTCGATCGGCGAACCCTACGACATGTTCTCGATGACCGCGGCGCACCCGACCCTGGCGATCCCGTCGTACGCCAAGGTCACCAACCTCGCCAACGGGCGCACGGTCATCGTCCGCGTCATCGATCGCGGCCCCTTCCATGTCGGGCGCATCGTCGATCTCTCCTACGCTGCCGCCCACAAACTGGACTACATCCGCGGCGGCAGCTCACAGGTCGAGGTCGAGGCGATCGTGCCCGATGCGACCGGTGTCGCCTATGCGCAGGTCACGCCATCCGAACCGCGTCCGGCCACGGCGTCGGCCCCGCCGCCGCCACGCGATGAAATTGCCGACATCGCAAAGAAGCTGGCCGCCGAGGAAAAGCCGGTGCAGGCGGCGGCCACCATCGGGCTCAACGGCGGCAGCAGCGCCATGCCCGCCGGCAGCGTGCTGCTGCAACTCGGCGCCTTCGCCAACGCCGACAATGCCGAGACGATGCGCGTGCGCATGAGCCGCGAACTCGACTGGGCGGAGGCCGATCTGCGCATCAATACGAGCGGCGGCATTCACCGGCTGCATCTCGGGCCCTATCCGAGCCGGGCCGCGGCGGAAAAAATCGCCGAACGCATCCGTCAGGACTACGGGTTCAAGCCGACCTTCGTGACGCGGTGAAAGCGGCAGTCTTACGCTGCCTGCGTAACCGTGTGTAACCGGCCGTCGGCAGCAGAAGGCCGGTTGCTATAATTCACCATCCCCAACGAAGTCCTCTTCCCAGAATTTCCAATGAAAATCATCGCTTTCCTGTTTGCCCTCGCGCCGTCGATCGTCCTCGCCCAGCAGTTGCCTGTGCCGCCGGCGCTCGCTGCCAAATCCTGGCTGCTGATCGAATCCGGTTCCGGCCAGACCCTCGCCAGCCAGGCGGAGGACGAACGCCTCGAACCGGCCTCGCTGACCAAGCTGATGACCGCCTACCTCACCTTTGCCGCCCTCAAGCAGGGCACCCTGAAGATCGATCAGGGCATCACCGTCTCCGAACGCGCCTGGCGCACGGGCGGGTCGAAGATGTTCATCCGCGTCGGCCACCAGGTGCCGGTCGAGGACCTGATCAAGGGCATGATCGTCCAGTCCGGCAATGATGCCTGCGTCGCACTCGCCGAAGGCATCGCCGGCAGCGAGGAGAACTTCGCACAGATGATGAACCGCGAGGCGCAGCGCCTCGGCATGAAAGCCTCCAGCTTCCGCAACTCGACCGGCCTGCCCGACCCGCAGCACTACACGACGGCGCGCGACCTCGCGACGCTTGCCGGCGCACTGATCCGCGACTTCCCCGAGGATTACGCCAAGTACTACACGATCAAGGAATTCCGCTACAACAACATTACCCAGCACAACCGCAACCGCCTGCTCTGGCTCGATCCGACGGTCGATGGCGTCAAGACCGGCCACACCGATGCCGCCGGCTACTGCCTGATCTCCTCGGCCAAGCGGGGTCCGCGTCGCCTGCTGTCGGTCGTGCTCGGCGCCGCCTCCGACAGCGTCCGTGCCCAGGAATCGCTGAAGCTGCTCAACTACGGCTTCCAGTTCTACGACGCCGTGCAGCTCTACGCCAAGGACCAGGCCGTTTCCAACCTGAAGGTCTGGAAAGGCGCTTCGTCGACGCTCAAGGCCGGCTTCACCAGCGACTTCATCCTTGCCGTGCCGAAGGGTTTCGGGCCCAAGGTGCAGGCCGACCTCGTCTCGCAACAGCCGCTGATCGCACCGATCTCGGCCGGCCAGACCGTGGGCACGATGAAGGTCAGCGTCGATGGCAAGCCGTATGGCGAATTCCCGGTCGTCGCGCTTGAAACCGTGCCGCAGGCCGGCTTCATCGGACGCGCCATCGACTCGGTTCGCCTCTGGTTCAAGTAAACACATGAACACGACCCTCTGCTACCTCGACGGCCAGTATCTGCCGCTCAACGAAGCGCGCATCTCGCCGCTCGACCGCGGCTTCCTCTTCGGGGATGGTGGCTACGAGGTCGTGCCGGTGTACTCGCGCAAGCCCTTCCGCATCGGGGAACACCTCACGCGTCTGCAACAGACGCTGGCTGGCATCCGCCTCGCGAACCCGCATACGCTGGCCGAGTGGACGGAACGGATCGAGCGCATCATCGCCGCGGCTCCCTTCGACGACCAGTCGGTCTACATCCAGGTGACGCGCGGCGCCGACGACAAGCGCGATCATGCCTTCCCGCAGGGCGTGACGCCGACGGTCTTCATCTTCACCGCCCCGCTGGTGACGACGCCGGACAGCGTGCGCACCACCGGCGTTGCCGCCGTGACGGCTGCCGACACGCGCTGGGCGCGCTGCGACCTCAAGGTCGTTGCCTTGCTCGCCAACGTCGTCGCCCGTCAGGATGCCGTCGAACGCGGCTGTGCCGAGACCCTCTTCATCCGCGACGGCGTGATGATCGAGGGCGCCGCCTCGAACATCTTCGTGGTGAAGGATGGCGTGCTGCTGGCGCCGGTCAAGGACCACCGCATGCTGCCCGGCATCACCTACGACGTGGTGCTGGAGCTCGCTGCCAAGCACGGTGTGCCGCACGCGGTGCGCGACATTGCCGAAAGCGAATTGCGCAGCGCCGACGAAGTGTGGATGACTTCCTCGACCAAGGAAGTGCTGCCGATCACGACGCTGGATGGCAAGCCCGTCGGCAACGGGGGCAATGCAGGCAAGCCGGGCCCGCTGGCGCAGCAGATGCACGGCTGGTACCAGCAGTTCAAGGACGAGGTCATGCGCCGTGGCTGACGAAAGCGCCAAGCAGCAGGAAACCCTGCTCGAATTTCCCTGCGACTTCCCGGTCAAGATCATGGGGCTGGCCGGCAACGACCTGGCACAGGCCGTGCTGACCGTTGTTGCCAGGCACGATCCGGATTTCGACGGCGCGACGATGGAAATGCGCGCGAGCAGCGGCGGCAAGTACGTCAGCCTGACCTGTACCGTGAAGGCCACTTCGAAGCCGCAGCTCGATGCGCTGTACATGGAACTGACGGCACATCCGCTGGTCAAGATCGTTCTGTAGCTGAATGATTGAAACTGCCTGCCAACTCCGCGAGCCACTCTTCGGCTTCGGTGTGGTGTTTCTTTTTTTTTGTGCCGGAATTTTGCTGATGCCGGGCAAGCGAGTCGCGCAGGCCGATAAATTTCGCCGGGATTGGAACGATGTTCGACGTAAGGCAGTTGCGAGTAAGGTGAGTGCTCCGCTGTATCTGTTCTTTGGAATACCTGTCGTCGGACTGATCTGCCTGCCGGTACTGGCACCGACTGCAGCATGGGTCTTGGGTATTGGCACATTATTTCTGCCGCAATTGATATGCAGCTGATTGTCAGCCAACTAGGCCGCGCCGATTACGAACCGACCTGGCAGTCGATGATGAAGTTCACCGCCGAGCGCTCGGCCGAGACGCCGGATGAACTCTGGGTCGTCGAGCACCCGCCGGTGTTCACGCTCGGCCAGGCCGGCAAACCGGAGCACCTGTTGGTCGATACCGGCATCCCGCTGGTGAAGATCGACCGTGGCGGCCAGATCACCTACCACGGCCCCGGCCAGGTGGTGGTCTACCTGCTCATCGACTTGCCGCGCCGCAAGCTCAAGGTGCGTGAGCTGGTCAGCCGCATCGAGCAGGCAGTGATCGACTGCCTTGGCGAGCAGGGCGTGACGGCCGAGCGGCACGATGGCGCACCCGGCGTATACGTCGGCCCGGCAAAGGTCGCTGCGCTGGGGCTGCGTGTGAGAAACGGCTGCTGCTACCATGGCGTCAGCCTGAATGTGGACATGGACCTGTCGCCGTTCTCGGCGATCAACCCCTGTGGCTATGCCGGCATGGCGGTCACGCAGACGAAGGATCTCGGCATTGCGCTGACGCCGCCACAAGCGGCCGAGGCGCTGACGAGGCACCTCATTGCACAACTGGAGAAGGAAGCAGCATGAGCGAACGCGGCGTAAAGCAGAAGGGCGAACTGAAGACGGCCCGCATCCCGATCAAGATCGTGCCGCACGTGCCGCAGAAGAAGCCGGAGTGGATCCGCGTCAAGGCCGGCAACAGTTCCGGCCGCTTCGGCGAGATCAAGGCCATGCTGCGCGAGCAGAAGCTGCACACGGTGTGCGAGGAAGCTGCCTGCCCGAACATCGGCGAATGCTTCGGCCGCGGCACGGCGACCTTCATGATCCTCGGCGACATCTGCACGCGCCGCTGCCCCTTCTGCGATGTCGGCCACGGCAAGCCGCTGCCGCCGGATGCGAACGAGCCGGCCAACCTCGCCGACTCCGTGGCCAACCTGAAGCTGCGCTACGTGGTGATCACCAGCGTCGACCGCGACGACCTGCGCGATGGCGGTGCCCAGCACTTCGTCGATGTCATTGCCGCCGTGCGCGCCAAATCGCCGACGACCACCATCGAGACGCTGGTGCCCGATTTCCGCGGTCGCCACGAGATCGCCATCGAGGTGCTCGGCCAGTCGCTGCCCGACGTGCTCAACCACAACATGGAAACCGTGCCGCGCCTCTACAAGCAGGCGCGCCCGGGTGCCGACTACCAGCACTCGCTGACCTTCATGAAGGATTTCAAGGCCAAGTACCCGAACGTCCCGACCAAGTCCGGCCTGATGGTCGGCCTCGGCGAGACCGACGAGGAAATCCTCGAAGTGATGCGCGACCTGCGCGCGCACGGCGTCGAGATGCTGACCATCGGTCAGTACCTGGCGCCGTCCGGCCATCACCTGCCGGTGTCGCGCTACGTGCATCCCGACGTCTTCAAGATGTACGAGACCGAGGCGAAGGCGATGGGTTTCACCGGCGCCGCCTGCGGCCCGATGGTGCGTTCCTCGTACTGGGCCGACCAGCAGGCGCACAACGCCGGCGTCGCGACCTGATCCGTGACGAAAGCGGCGCCGTCTTGCCGGACGGCACCGTCGTGGCATAGGCTGTCGGTTCCCACTGTCTTTCTGCGGAGCCGACCCATGCGCAAGTTCCTCCTCCCCCTCGTTCTATCCCTGCTGCTGCCTTTTTCCGTGCAGGCAGCGGATGTCTCTAGCGGCGAAGCCGCTTCCGGCCTCAAGGAAACGCTGACCCGTGGCGCCGAGATCGCCGTCGATCAGCTGGGCAAGCCGAATGGCTTCATGGGCGATGCCCGCGTCAGGATTCCGCTGCCGGATTCGATCCGCAAGGCCGAGAAGATGATGCGTACGCTCGGCGCCGGCAAATATGCCGACGAGCTGATCGAGACGATGAACCATGCCGCCGAACTCGCCGTCGTCGAAGCCAAGCCGATCCTCGTCAATGCCGTGAAGAACATGAGTTTCGACGATGCGCGCGCCATCCTGACCGGTGGCGACGATGCGGCGACCCAATACTTCCGCCGCGCCACCAGCACCGACCTGACCGCGAAGTTCCTGCCCATCGTCAAGCAGGCGACGGCCAAGGTCGAGCTTGCCGACAAGTACAACGACTATGCCGGCAAGGCGGCGAAGATGGGGCTGCTCGACAAGAAGGATGCCAATCTTGACCAGTACGTCACGCAGAAGGCGCTCGACGGCCTGTTCCTGATGGTCGCCGAGCAGGAGAAAGCCATCCGCAAGGATCCGATCTCGACCGGCAGTGCCTTGCTGAAGAAGATATTCGGGGGCTAAAGTTCTTTCGTTTCATGACGTTAGAAAGTCATGGAACGAGGAGAACCATGATGACACCGGTTCGCATGACGACCAAGCCGCAGCAGGCGCTCGAACGGCCCGACGGTACGCCGGTACCGCGGCGCAACGAGTTGCGCCCGGTTGGCGGTGTCGAGGGCGTCGATGCCGACCGCCGGCGCAGCGTGCGCGAAGAGCTCGATGCGGCGGAAGAGCGTTTTCCGACCGTGGCGCCGGATGACGTCCAGGCCGATGCCCATGAAGTGGTCGAAGCGATCAACAGGCTCGGTAGTGATGCGGCCAGGGTGCTGCAGACAGTCGATGTGCGCGCGCTCGAGCTGGCGCTGCCCGGCCACGTCGACGAAAAAGCCTAGCCCGCCTGCGGTAAAATAGTCACCAGAAACGCGCCCCGGTTTGCCGGGGCGCGTTGCTTTTCCGCCCACCGTCCGCCATTTTCATGTCCGCCCAGCTCAACGCCCCGCAACGCGAAGCCATCCGCTACCTCGATGGCCCCCTTCTGGTGCTCGCCGGTGCCGGTTCGGGCAAGACGCGGGTGATCACGCAGAAGATCGCCTACCTGATCCAGGATTGCGGCATGAAGCCGGGCAACATCGCGGCGATCACCTTCACCAACAAGGCAGCGAAGGAGATGCAGGAGCGTGTCGGCAAGCTGCTCGAAGGCACCTCGACCAGCGGACTGACCATCTGCACCTTCCACGCGCTCGGCGTGCGCATCCTGCGCGAGGAGGCGAAGGCACTCGGCTACAAGCCGAACTTCTCGATCTTCGATTCGACCGACTGCTACGGCATCGTCTCCGACCTCGCCGGCAGCGTCGACAAGGCCACCATCCGCAAGCTGCAGAACGTCATCTCGAACTGGAAGAACGCGCTGGTCACGCCGGATATGGCGGTGAAGCTCGCCCAGGACGACACCGAGGCGCTCGCCGCGCGCGCCTATCGCGACTACGCGGCGACGCTGAAGGCCTACCAGGCGGTCGATTTCGACGACCTGATCATGCTGCCGGTCGAACTCTTCGAGAAACACCCCGAGGTGCGCGAGAAATGGCAGAACCGCCTGCGCTACATCCTCGTCGACGAATACCAGGACACCAACGCCTGCCAGTACAAGCTGCTCAAATTGCTGACCGGCGTGCGTGCCATGTTCACGGCGGTGGGCGACGACGACCAGGCGATCTACGGCTGGCGCGGTGCCGACATCGAGAACCTGCGCGGCTTGCCGCGCGACTACCCGAATCTCAAGGTGATCAAGCTCGAGCAGAACTATCGCTCGACGGTGCGCATCCTGAAGGCGGCGAACGCGCTGATCGCCAACAACGAGAAGCTGTTCGAAAAGAAGCTGTGGTCCGACCTTGGTCACGGCGACATGATCACGGTGACGGCCTGCAAGGATCCGGAAACCGAGGCCGAATCGGTGGTGATGAAGCTGCAGGCGCACAAGTTCGAGCACCGCACGCACTTCCGCGACTACGCCATCCTCTACCGCAGCAACCATCAGGCGCGCATCTTCGAGCAATACCTGCGCAACCAGAAGGTGCCCTATCTGCTCTCCGGCGGGCAATCCTTCTTCGACAAGGCAGAGATCAAGGACATCACCTCCTACCTGCGCCTGCTGGCCAACCAGGACGACGATCCGGCCTTCATCCGCGCAGTGACCACGCCCAAGCGCGGCGTTGGCGGCAGTACGCTGGAGGCGCTCGGCACCTACGCCGGCGAGCGCCACATCTCGCTCTTCGCCGCCGTCTTCGAGGAAGGCTTTGCGCACCGCGTGCAATCGCGCCAGCTCGAACCCCTGCTCGAATTCTGCGAGTTCATCAACCGCATGGAGTGGCGT